>JBMSWW010000208.1:0-2803 GCA_049425065.1 Chitinophagaceae bacterium | reverse complement strand
GCTTGCGATCCAAATGTGGATCCCAGATTAAGGAGATACCGTGAGTGCTGTTGAAGTGAGAAGCGTTGGATCATTCAGGACGAACGGATTCTTTCCGTTTGAAGCCAAATTTACAATCACAGAAGGGCCATCCAATTTTATCGCCAAACTTTTTCACTTTTTGGTTGATACCTGTTTTAGGCCAGCGCCATTCTAATTGCCAAGGAAGTTCGTATTGCGCAGAAAAAGTGAAATTAGAGACAGGTTTGTCAGAGGTAGAAGGTCCAATATCTCCCCCATCTACTTTTACCCATTGATAGTTGAGTGATTTGCCAACATTATAGGCCGCAGAAAGAAATAATCCTGCCACCCGAATTTGCGCGTGCGCCCCATAGGTTAAACTAGTCCAGTATTTGAAGTGCGGGCCATAGCCAAGAGAGCCAGACAGGTTCTGAAAATAATTCATGTCATTATTGTGTACCCAACGCTCCGCATGAAAACCTATCCGGTTATGGCGGTTTACCCAACTGATATCAAAAAACTGGCTGTTTCCGCCCGGACCTACCGCGGCACCTAATAGCTGCCCCTGGTTGGTATATCCCTGCCGAATTTGCGGATGGGTGTACCAACTATTTACTTTAGGTATGCTAAAAGGATTGATTGCATTAAATATCAAACGCGGGTCAGGTAATTGTAAATGTGAAACCTCCATGCTCACCTCAATGTGATTTTGTCCACGCAGTTTCATCCATTTTCTAAGACCAAATACATAGCCAATTGGAATAGTATCCTCCGCTAAGTTCCACGGGGTAGGCAAACGATCGGCTCTGCCAAATTCACCGTATACTTCTGCTCTATCCTTTGGCATCGAGTAGCGAAAAAACAAAGATCCTAGTTGCGCTCCTTTTCCATTGGGTATGGTTAATGAATAAGGATACTGTGGAATAGGCTTTCCATCACTTCCCTCGTATTTAACATAGCCATAGTAAGCAGCCGCATATCCGATATGTAAATTTTTAATCCAACGAGGCTGCCAGCTAAATACAAAACCCAGCATTTGGCGGCGAATGTTCTCTTTAGGAATGTAAGCACCTGGCCAATATTGTTGCTGACGAATATTTTCAACCGGCTCCACTCCAGATGAATCTAATTTTCCAAATACCGCCTGCAATTCAATGGCACCAAAAATAGTTTTGACCGGCTTAGCAGTTTTGATATCTGCATGTAAAAATCCTGGTGCATTGTTGGTCATGATGAGGGAATTGCGACGACCAGGTCCCCACCAAATATTTTCATTAGAAAGACCCACCGAAAAATGGTCAAATAAGATACGTGCAGAGGATTGACCTAAATAAAACTTCTCTATCGGCTTTAATCCAAATTGCTGCGGCCAATCAATTAGATTTAGCTGCATAAAATATAAACGCGTAAAATAATTTCCATCTCGAATCTGATTACTGATGGATGCTTGTTTTAAGTTTTCTGCTTTTACATATTCGGGTTGAAAATCCACGAGTAAACGTCCCAACTTTACTTGTACACCCGCTGTAAATCGTTCTTGCCAACCAGTTGCCGAATAAAAACTTTCGTTATTAATAGTGAGCGGCACTGAATCGTTGTACATCTTTGAATACCCTACTCGCTTAAGTGCAATCCAATTCTTTTTTGTACCCTGCCAGATCTCTGGCATAATAGGCCGAATGGTAAAAGAGTAATCGCTCAAATTTAGTTTAGCACTGGTGGTACTGTCAAGAATTTGAATAGTACGTAATCCATCCGCCATATCATTTTTTTGCAATAACCCGTTGTACTGCGCTTGTGAAGTAAACGAGGCCGTAACCAAAGCGTTTAAAAGAATGATATGTTGAGCAAAAGTTCTCACCAGAGATAAGATAGTTGTAGATAAGAATAAAAATTGTCACGTAAGTTTTCGCGCGTCCACGCATAATTTTTTGAACGGGTGAACTGCATTTCTCCGCTTAGCATAAATCGGCCAATGCGGTACCGGCCGTTTAATCCATAGGCCCACTCATTCCAAAAAATATCACGTAATGCAAAAAAGTTTGAACCAGCTAACGCTTTAGGATCATGTTGAATGCGTTGTACGGAAGCGCCTAATCTTGCAAAACCTTTGAACCAAGTTGCTTTGAGGGTTTGCACATTATTGCCCATTCCACTACCAGCTCCTAAAATTTGACGATTGTTGGTCATACCTTGAATCACACTTCCATGCACATACCAATTACCCGCATTACGAAGCACATAATCAACAGGCTGTGACAAATGGGTGATCTCTCCAGAAAACTCCAAAAAATTATTTCGTTTTAATGGCAATAATTTTCTTCCTCCTACTACATAGGCTGCTGCGTGAACAGGATCTAACATAAAATCACGCATGTTCCCTTTGTGATCATTCCAGCCATATTCAAAATAGAATTCACTATGTGCTTTGGGAAATACCCAGCGAGAAAATATACTTATTTGTTGGTCTCTGCCAACAGGATCATCTCCTTTTGATTTAAATATATTAGTCAACACGGGAAGATAGCGCTGGATAAACCGTCCGCCGAGTGCCTGAAAGTCTTTTTTATAAACCTGAAATGCACGTGTAGCTCCTATATGAAAATTTTTAAAAAAGCTAGGTTGAAAGGTCACCACCACTGCATTAAAATAACGCCACTGATCGGTAAATGTCCGCGGCTGTAAATGAAAATTTTCATAGAGCCCTTTGGTAAAAGCAGAATCTTCATCTAATCTTCCGGCCACTAATTGTCCTTCAAAAGAACCAATGGGTAAACAGAGTGGTTGTGTGGTTTGTAATGTA
>JBMSWW010000207.1:0-2828 GCA_049425065.1 Chitinophagaceae bacterium | reverse complement strand
ACATTGGTGAACACTTTCATCAATGCGAATTCCAGCTATGTAACGGGCTTAGAATTAGTGTCTAAAAACAAACTAAAAAGCTGGTGGGATCTTACTTCCAACTTCAACCTATTTACCTCCAAAATCAATCTACAAGATGCTACACAGTCCACGGTAGATCCCTTTGTAAGTTATCAGTTGAAGCTTAACAACTCCTTCAAATTGTTAAAGAGTTTCACCTTGCAAGTATCCGGAGAGTATATCTCAAAATCTGTTCTTCCTCCAGGAGGCAGTGGAAGTGGTGGTGGTGGAGGCTGGGGAGGCCGCGGTGGCGGTATGTGGGGGCAGGTTAGTGCAGCACAGGGCTATCAGAAAGCCAACTATTTTTTGGATGCAGCTTTACGATATGAATTTGGGAAAACCAGACAAACCAGTATATCCCTCAACATGAGTGATATTTTTAGAACTAGAAGACAACATGTAATCTCTTCTTCTACAATATTTACTCAAGATGTCTTTCGCAGAAGAGACCCACAACTCTTACGACTTAATTTCAATTGGAGATTTGGCAAATTCGACCCTACCCTTTTCAAACGCAAAAGCAATAAGCTAATGGGTGAAGGAATGGAAAATATGAATATGTAATATGCCGGTCGAGGTCAATTACTGGAAGTTGATACTGGCATTATCCAACACCTGACCCTTTTCAGTACGTATCATGCGCGCAGGATATTTTTGTACTACAATATAGTCGTGAGTAGCCATCAGCACCGTGGTGTTATAGTCACGACTAATATGGAAAAGCAAACGCATAATCTCATCGGAGGTTTCAGGATCCAGGTTGCCGGTAGGCTCATCAGCCAGAATTAGTTTAGGAGAATTAAGCAGGGCTCTGGCAATATCTATCCGTTGCTGCTCTCCCCCACTCAACTCAAAAGGCATTTTAAACCCTTTTGATTTCAGCCCCACTTTGTCCAAAACATCTGCTATCTTTTCATTCATCAAACGCTCGTCTGTCCAACCCGTAGCTCTTAGCACAAACTTCAAATTATCATTTACATTGCGATCGGTCAGTAACTGGAAATCCTGAAATACCACGCCCAGATTTCGGCGTAAAAAAGGTACTTTTTTCCAGTCTAATTCTTTCAGAGAGAATCCAGCCACTTTTCCCTCTCCCTCAGTTAAAGCTAATTCTCCGTAAAGCGTTTTAAGTAAACTGGATTTACCGGTGCCGGTCTTACCCACTAAATACACAAACTCCCCTTTCCCTATAGTGAGATTAACATCCTGAAGCACTAAGTTGACACCTTGGTAGATATTTACGTTTCTGAGTTCTATGATTGCTTCAGCCATATTTTCGGTTTATTGCAAAATAACACAATGAATTGAAGAGGTCAAAAAAGCAAGCTTTCTGTCCCCAATTCTATATGTAACTGTTTTTCAGGGGCTGACTCAACCCTTCCAATGATCTTTGCTTGAACATTAAATGAATCCGCTATTTTAATTAAATCATCCGCCGCCTTAACCGTAGTATAAATTTCCAGGCGAGTACCCATATTAAAAACCTGGTACATTTCCTTGGCATCAGCTCCACTAGCATGCTGAATCAACTCAAATACTGGTGGGGGATCAAAAAGACAATCTTTTACTATGCGCATAGGGGCTGGGAGGTATTTCAAACATTTGGTTTGTCCTCCTCCACTGCAATGAATCAACCCGTGGATATCCTTAAAATGATTGTCTAAAATTTCTTTGATCACCGGAGCAAATGTTCGAGTGGGGCTTAATAACAAATCGCCCACTTTATGTTTCTCACCCTTGGCCTCAATAGTATCTGACAAACTATGAGGACCTATGTACACTACCGAGGGAGGTAGAGAAGGATCAAAAGATTCCGGATAGTTGATGCCATAACTTTTTTTCAAACTATCATGGCGAGCGCTGGTAAGACCATTACTAGCAAGGCCACTGTTATACTTTGTCTCATAGTTTGCTTTACCAAAACCTGCCAACCCTACAATAACATCACCCGGAGCAATTTTCTCATTCGTAATTAATTTTGATTTTGGCCAACGTGCCGTCATGGTACCATTCACCGCAATGGTGCGTACCACATCTCCCACATCAGCTGTTTCTCCTCCCAAATAATGGATTTGAATACCATACTGCCTCATCGTATCAAAAAACTCCTGGGTGCCGCTAATAACCGCCTCCAGCACTTCTCCGGGAATCAACTGTTTATTACGATCGATGGTGGAAGAAAATAATAAAGGAGAAGTAATACCAATACATAGCAGGTCATCTAAGTTCATGACAACGGCATCCTGAGCAATCCCTTTCCAAACGGATAAATCGCCGGTCTCTTTCCAGTATAAATACGCTAAAATACTTTTGGTACCGGCCCCATCTGCATGCATAACATTGACCCAAGAAGAATCACCACATAAATAATCGGGATATACTTTACAAAAAGCATGAGGAAATAGACCTTGGTTCAAATGGCGGGTAGCGGCATGCACCTCCTCCTTTTGAGCAGATACCCCACGTTGAGCATAAAGAGACATGAGCAAACTTACTGATTCCGGTGGGTTCGGTCAACTGAGCAGAGGTAATTATCTTTGCGCCGCATGCAAATTCACTACCACCTTGAAAACTTGCCCGTTTTTACCAATGCTGTGATCACGATTGGGACTTTTGACGGTATCCATCATGGACACCGTTTGGTATTATCCCGTCTAGTGGAAAAAGCCCGGGAACTTAAAGGAGAATCCATTTTAATCACATTTCATCCGCATCCAAGAAAAGTCATTAGCTCAGCCATTTTGGGTATTCGCTTGATCAATACGCTG
>JBMSWW010000206.1:0-2829 GCA_049425065.1 Chitinophagaceae bacterium | reverse complement strand
ACAGGCGATTATCTTTATCCCTACCATTTTTGCCAACTTTAATACACAGGCTAATACATTTATTCAGGCAATCACCGATCAAACGAATGTGTGGCATATGGCGCTTTACTCTGTGGTAGTGATTGGGTTTACCTATCTCTACACTGCTCTAATCTTCAATCCTAAGCAGATTGCAGATAACCTAAAACAGAATAATGGATTTATTCCTGGCGTAAAGCCTGGACAGCCTACTGCAGATTATATCGGAGCTATTATGGATCGCATTACTTTACCTGGGGCACTTTTACTTGCCTTTGTAGGTATACTGCCTGGTATAGCAGAGCGCTTAGGGGTGACGCAACAATTTTCTACATTCTTCGGAGGTACATCCTTATTGATCATGGTGGGTGTAATTCTGGATACGTTGCAGCAAATTGAAACGCAGTTATTGATGCGTCAGTACGATGGCTTGATGAAAAGTGGTCGCGTACAAGGCCGACAAACTGCCCCTGCCGTAGATATGCAATAGATTTATGTTTTGTGAAAATATACAGCCCGGTCGCTTAACGACCGGGTTTGTTTTTTTTAAAGGATATTTGTACCCATGATTTTGAAACTAGACCAAGAAGTGGCCTTGATGAAGGAAAGTGCTTTACTCGTAAGTAAAACATTGGCTACAGTGGCCACTGCCATTCGCCCTGGAATAGACACCTTAACATTGGATAAATTGATCGCAGAATTTATACGTGACCATGGGGCTACTCCTTCCTTCCTAAATTATAATAACTATCCTTTTAACTCCTGTATTTCAGTAAACGATGTGGTAGTGCATGGCTTTCCAAATAAGAGGGAATTGCGCGAAGGCGATATTGTGTCGGTGGATGTAGGCGTAATTTTAAATGGATGGCATGGGGACCATGCGTATTGTTTTGCGCTAGGCGATCCTGGGCCTGCTATCGTTCAATTAATTCGCATAACAAAAGAATCCCTCTATAAGGGAATTGAAAAAGCGGTTGCAGGCAATCGAGTGGGCGATATTTCTTTTGCGATACAAGAGCATACTGAAAAGAAAAATGGCTACGGTGTTGTAAGGGAATTGGTAGGTCATGGCTTAGGTCGTGATTTGCATGAAGATCCCCAGGTGCCTAACTACGGTAAGCGAGGATCCGGCCCTAAATTAAATGATGGATTGGTGTTGGCAATTGAGCCTATGATCAATTTGGGTAAGAAAGATGTTTACACCGATAAAGACGGATGGACTGTGCGCACAAAAGATGGCAAGGCTTCAGTTCATTTTGAACATGATGTTTGCGTGCGAAAAGCCAAGGCGGAGATTCTTTCTGATTATGCACCGATAGAAGCTTCTGAAAAGGCGAATATTAATCTGTTCCCCTCTACAGCTATTATTCTTTGAAGTAGTTCCCCATGGAGAAAAATCACCTCTATGATCTCATCGTGATTGGTGGCGGAGCCGCTGGTATTTTTACTGCCGTTAATGCAGCTCGATTACAGCCTTCTTGGAAAGTGTTGGTGCTGGAAAAATCTTCCAAACTTTTATCAAAAGTAAAAGGGAGGGGAGGCGGTCGTTGCAATGTAACTCATGCCTGTTTTGATAAACGTCAGTTAGCTGCTCATTATCCTCGAGGGGAGAAGTTTGTGAGGCAATATGCATATCATTTTTTTACTACCGATACTATCCAATGGTTCGACGAAAGAGGTGTCAAATTAAAAACTGAATCGGATGGTCGTATGTTTCCTATTACCAATGATTCGCAGACGATCATTGAGACACTATTGAAGGAAGCCTCAACATACGGTGTAGAATTTCGGCTGAATACTTCTGTAGAAGTAATTCAAAATAAGGAAGGAAAATTCACTATTGAGTTAGCAGATAAAAGAAAAATAAAAGCACTTTATTGTTGTATCGCTACTGGAGGATTTCCCAAATTATCACAGTATGATTGGATGCAACAACTAGGGCACTCAATTGTAGCACCGGTTCCATCTCTATTTACATTTAATGCACCAGGGCATGCCATCACGAAACTAATGGGCATCAGTATCCCCCTAGGAAAAGTAAAAATTACTGGTGCCAAGATGGTACAAACGGGACCTGTTTTAATTACGCATTGGGGTTTGAGTGGTCCCTCCATCTTAAAACTAAGCGCTTGGGCTGCGCGTGAATTGCAGGCTTGCAAATATGAATTTTCAATTCAACTAAATTGGCTCGAAGGAGAGGGTTGGAATGCATCAAATCTCGGCGGCTACTTCACACAGCAACGTGTTGATCATCCTACTCAATTACTCAAGAATAGTAAGATGTTTCAGTTGCCCCAACGTTTGTGGGATTTTTTTTTAAAGGAAGCAGGAATAACGATCGATACTTCTTTTGCCAACCTGCCCAAAAAACAAGAAAACAAGTTGGTGAAATTATTGACGGATATGGAGATGTCCATTCATGGAAAAACAACCTTTAAAGAAGAATTTGTTACTGCCGGGGGAGTGAGTTTGCAGGAAATCGATAGTCAAACCATGGAAAGTAAATTAGTGCCGCATCTTTATTTTGCTGGTGAGATCATGGATGTAGACGGGGTTACGGGTGGGTTTAATTTTCAGCATGCCTGGGCCAGTGGTTATTTGGCCGCCAAGGCAATGACTAGTGTTGTTACACCTGGTGATCAAACTGAGGTTTGATTCGTACATGAGCCCAGGCTAGTAAAGGAAGTAAAATCACTGTTGTAGTTGCTCCCAGTTTTGTAAGTCCAATCATCCAAAGCAACAAGAATAGGGATAGTAAATAAAAAGGATAAGTTAACAATAGAAGAGAGCTGATTACCGAATCAATATGTC
>JBMSWW010000205.1:0-2837 GCA_049425065.1 Chitinophagaceae bacterium | reverse complement strand
ATGGAGTCCGCTACGAATCAGCGATGGGATTCGGGGTTAGAAACCCGATAGCTCCGAAGGGTTTAGAAGGGCTGTAAAGTGTTCCCAGTGAGAAGGATAAGAAGGTTATTGAATGCAGTGGGGAGATTCGAAAATGCCACAAAAAAACAATGCGTAAAAAGGGGTAGAAAAAAATATATCATCTGCTTACTTAATATCATGATTCGGTGGATTAAGTATGGATTGATTTTAAGCATAACGGCAAAAGCATTTTGCAATGAGGTGATCGAATTCAAAGCAGCGACCAATACGTCAATAAATGTAGCGGATGGAAATGCCATATTCATTCAATATGTTGGAGCAAAAGGTGATGCGGGGACATTTATGAAACTAAAAATGACATATCTAACCAATGAAACATATTTGCCTTGGCATATGTTGTCAGGTCTCTACTTAAACGGGCCAGCAATAATTGAAAATGAAAAAGCAGAAACTACAAATACTTATGGTATTCCTTATAAAATATTAAACTCGCGGACAGTTCTAAAAGATACAAATAATTCTGGAAATTACACTAAAGCAATTTATTTAGACGACACCAACAATCCAGATTATACCGAATATCAAAACTGGCTTAGTCTAAGCAATTTGCCAATCCCGGAAAACATTTACACTGGAACAAGTCTTGAGAGCTCGGGATTTCTTGTAATGTACAAAAAATTTACCAATCAACCCTTTAAAAGTATAATTATAAAAAGCAACGAAACTAAAACTATAAACATTCCTAGCGGAAAGAGATTTGTTATACCAAAGACGGACATCTTTGGGCCGACAATTGGCGTAACCTTATTTGGTTCTGGCGGAAGCGTTGATGGAAACTTTGCCACAACATGGGGATATTCAACAGGTCGTGAGATTTGGCCTAGTTCACTTTCATTTGCAATCAAAGGCACTATTAAAGACGGTTACGATGTTAACTTCTCCGGGATCGAAATCGATGGACCTGAAACAATCACTCTTAGCGCATTGCCAATCTTAATTGTATCTGCTGGAGGTTCGGCTTTATCAGCATCAGCAAATAATGAATACAATGGGTCTAGGTTTGGGATCTTTACCTACTACTTTATGGACGAATATGTTGCCGCAATGCCTAGTTCAGATGTTAATGCAATTGCTACAACAATAGTTGGCACCGCGGGAAATTACGGGTTAGCTACAAAAACCGACATCTCAGACGCACTTAATCAAAGCAGAACAGATGGAATCAATAGCGTATTAAGTAATCCAAATCTCTGGACCCTTTATACCGCTGACCAGATTCAGAATATGGCAATGGGTGGTCTTATTCTAAATAAAAATGTAAATGGAACCTTCACTCTTAACTATGATATTGAGCAAAGCACAGATCTTCAGACATGGACGCCCTATCAAGCCTTGTCTCTTCCATTAAGTGGATTGCCGACAAATAAGGCATTTGTCCGTATTAAACTAAAAAACAACCAATAATCCCTCGCAATCCCCAACCAATCCCCAACAAAACCCACAGTACCCGGTTTTTGTGGCGAACTGAAGTCGGGGCACAGGGGAGATAACTCTTTCGCAGCGAACAGACCAGGCCTAGCGGCCCGTGGAAAGGGGCAGGTGGAAAGTGTAAGGGTGTTTGCAAATTTCAGCCCCGTCGTTTCTCTTCCACCTAGAACCTCCCGCTTTCCACCAAAGCGAAGCGTGAATCCCGGCGTCCCGATGAATTAAAGCACGTGAAAACCCCTTCCGGGCGATGGGGTTAGGAAAGTAAAAAATTAACCCGATTTTTCAGTTCGCTACAGATGCGCGAAAAAGATAGCGTTTCCTTATGATTAAAAAAATCTTAGGATTGTTAGGAATATCAGTATTTGCCTTTTTCATTTGGCCTACTCCTTATTCTTCACCATTTGGCTATATTACGAAGGATAGTGCAAATGTAGTCCGCTATAATCGCATTACTCAGGAAATGGATTGTTATTGGTGGAGCGATGGAGTTTGGCGAATATGGAAAAAACCAAAAGAAGTTGCCAACGTTATTCTCGATCAAGGTAATGCCTCAAAAACGGCGCGACAACGCATAATCATACAAGAGAATCCTTTCACCCATCCTGACCGTCAAAAAAGATATTTCCGTTTCTATAACTGCGCCGTTGGGGAACAGAAAATGCTTGATACGTTCAATGAAAATAACGGGAAAGGTCTTTGCAGGCTTTTTCTTGGGGATGACGGCAACTACTCGGGGCAGTTCTGGGATCTTCGGCGCTCAGGTAGTCTCAGTAATCAATTTCTCGGCCCGGCTCGAGAGGTTGCAATTAATGAAAAAGACGAGTGGATCATGGGAGTGGAGGGCACTTCTGTGGATAAAGTGTCATTTGTACCAGATACGGAACGCAAGGCTTTCAAAATTGTATTTCGTGGCAAGTATCTGAGCGCTGACCCCGAATCGAAATATCCCGGCTCAAGTCATTTAAAGGTATTTTCCGCTGAACGAGATCTGGGAGATAAAAGTAGTTGGAAGGCTTTTGTCTCTGATCGTGCCCTTGCGGAATAAAATAAACAAAAATGTGTCAAAAAAAAGGCGATGATTGAGCCTTGTTATTCATAATGCGCATTCCGCCACCATCCCCAACAAAAACCATAGTATCTGGTCTTCGTACGAACCGCTTTCAGGGCAGGGTTGGCAGTTTGTGGAAAGGGGCAAGGGGAAGGTGGAAAGAGAGCCGTAGCTCTAGAATTTAGTGGTTTCCTTCCACTTTCCACCCAAGCGAAGCGTAGAGCAGGGCTTGAACTACCCAAGCGGCGCAGCAAGCTGGGGCGGTGGCTGAGACGCAAGG
>JBMSWW010000204.1:0-2850 GCA_049425065.1 Chitinophagaceae bacterium | reverse complement strand
ATCTGTCCAACGCTCTGTATGCACATTTGGATCGCGTTGTACTCTTTCAAATACAAATCCTAAAAAGTTTGGACCCTTACGGAGGGTGGCCGTTGTAATGAGTGAGTTAGACCCATAACCAATTCCTGATCCAAGTATTTGGCCATAATGACTATAATTTGAATTAAACCAATGCACATACCAGTTACCAGCACCTCTAACCAGATAATCCGGACTTTGTTCCATTTGGGTTAACTCTCCTGATAATTCCAGCCAGCGATTTTTAGACAGACGAAATAATTTTTTATAGCCCGCCATATAGGAAGCTGAGTGGAAGGGACTCATTATTAAATCGCGGATATTATACTTATGATCGTTCCATCCATATTCGAAATAAATTTCAGCATTGGCTTTTTGAAAAAGCTGTCGCATAAAAAATGAGACCAGCTGGTTCCACTGTCGTTGGTCCTCATTCACCAGCCTCGATTTAAAAAAATCAGCAAAGACCGGCAAATAGGCTCTGAAGACCCCCTCATTTTTTACCAATGAATCTGTTACATTAGTGCCCGAACTGGTAAAAGAGCGGGTGGCCCCCAATGAGAGTCCCTTTAAAAAAGAGGGTTGATAAGACAGTACGATGGCGTTGATGTATTTCCAATAAGGTTTGTTCCAGCCATAAATATCCCCGTAATAATTCAACTGTAAAATTTCATCAGGTTGAGCAGCTTCATCTTCTAAGCGCCCGGCAATGAGGTTCCATTCAAAATTACCAATGGCGGTGCGCAATGGGCGTCGGCTATTAAAACGAAGATGATAAAAGCCTGGCGCATTATTGGTCATCATTAAACTACTATGCTGGCCGGGTCCCCACCATAGGTTTTCAGAAGAGAGTGCTACGGCTACCGGACCTGCGCCCAATTCTATTTTAGATTGGCCCGGGAAAAAACGCTTGACAGCCGGCCTCTCAGACTTTGCACCAAAATATAAAGTGGTAGGATAGGTAGGATTAGCGGCATATAAATATTCAGGTTTGGCCTGGATAACTAAAGGACCCAATTGCAGATATAGCCCCGTACTGATTAGGGTTTGTGCCCCTGCCACCGGCATTAAGGCTCCATCGGACCATCCGTAGGGATGACGAGTATTCATTTTAACCACAGCAGTTGTAGGTAGCACTCTCCACTTGCCTGCCTTACCTAAAAAATTCAATCGACTCCAGCGATTCTCCTCATTAGTCTCAAAGCCCATGCGTTGATAAAAACTATCGAGCGTAAATCTTTTTTCGGGCATGGTGGGCCTCACCGTAAGTGAAACATCGGCTGAGAGTTGCCCTTTTAGTTGGAGGTATCGAAGATCCTCCTCCAAAGACAAGGGTGACACTGACAACTGTTGTGCCGCTAAGGATACTGAAATAAAAAGGGAGACCCCTACAGCGATCTCCCTTCTAAAAAAAATCAATTTCACGGTTGCCAATTTACATAGAGTCTGTCAAAGTCTGAGCAATGCAATTACCACCCCTGCCAAACTAGCCAAGGCACTGGATAAACCTACTACTTCACCCGTAGTTAAGCGACCTTTGGATAAGGGCTCCTTGGGAACAATGATCTCTGCCCCCGGCTCAACCATTGGGTAATTCTTAAAAATTAGAAAACGTTTAGAGGTAGCTGATTTACCATTAGCATAAATGATATAAGCACTTTTTTTCCATGCTTCGCGAGAATAGCCTCCGGCCGCTGCTATATAATATTTGAATCCATTGCCTTTTTCATAAGGGATCTGCGTGGATTGTAAAACTGCTCCACTCACTCTTACTTGGGCATCAAACTTTGGAATAATCAATTCGTCTCTGGACTGCAAAATCACATCGGCCGTAGAGCCCGGCTTACGCAGAATCGCACTCATATCTAGTGGGATCCTGTCAAACTCCTTTTCAATATCCTTCAACACGGTACCGGAAGAATCAGCAAATAATAATTGTAAACGACGAGCATCTTCCGCAATCCTTTTTCTTTCTTCTTCCGACTTGAATCGTTTGATATAGGCCGCTTTCAGATTAGCATCGGACAATAAACCTCCAACCCTATTGTATAAATCACTTACTCTTTCTTTGGTGCTGGTTAAAGCATAGGGACCAGGGAATTGTACCTGCCCTACCACTAACACCGTCTCTAATTTATTGTACACGGGTTTTTTTCTCACGGTTACTACATCGTAGGCTCTCAAGGGAATATCCAGATCAGAAAAAGCTAGGGTGTCTTTACAAATAATACTTTCAATTTCGCTGGCGCGGCTATCGCCTGCCGCAATAGTATCTCTAATAATCAAATGTGCTACCTGGATATTAGCGGAGGATGCATCGGTAAAGCCACCGGCATGCAGGATTAAGCTTTTTAAAGTCATGCCCGGAATAAAATGATATTCTCCCGGCAAATGCACTTCTCCCAGCAAAGTAACTTTTAAACTATCTGTCATATCGAGGATGGAACTCACTAATAATTCATCTTCTATTTGCAAGACTATATTATGTGCCGGATCAAGTGCCATGGCTTTGCCCAAATGAAAGGTCTTCATTTCTTTGGTGAGATCGGGGCGCTGTCTGACAATAATAGCCCGCTCTGCATAGGCATCTTCGCGCAGACCATCGGCTTTGGCTAACAGATCAATTACTTTCATGCCAGTAGTCCATTCGTATTGATCGGGTCTGAAAACAGCTCCGGTAACCTTTACTCGATTGGCATAACGATCCAGAATTTTACCTACCACAAATAGATCGCCTGTGGAGGGAGAAAGTTTGGAGTACTCAGTTTCCGTTATATCTTTTATTTCTCTTTCCCTTTGTCCCTTGCGGATTAATTTCACTGAAGCCGTATA
>JBMSWW010000203.1:0-2899 GCA_049425065.1 Chitinophagaceae bacterium | reverse complement strand
GTGTGTGCAAGGGGGAATGCCCCTCAGGGGAAATACAGTTTCTTCCCGAGGAGATCACCGTATTGCAATGGCACTGGCTATTGTTTCTTTGCGCGCTGAGGGGAACACCTTGATTCAACAGGGAGAAGCTATTAATAAGTCGTACCCTGATTTTTTTCAGGACCTTATTAATTTAGGGGCCTCCGTATCTTTAACCTCTGAATAAATTGTAATTGCTTGAATAGTTTCGGACAAATATTTCGCGTCAGCATTTGGGGAGAGTCTCATGGGGCAGCTGTAGGTGTATTACTAGATGGAGTACCTGCAGGCTTGTCGCTGAATCTTGAACAATTTTACTCCGATTTACAAAGAAGAAGGGGAGGAATGCAGCCCGGCACTACTCCGCGACAAGAGGATGATATTCCTGTTTTTAAAAGTGGGTGGTTCAATGGAAAAACCACAGGGTCGCCATTACTGATTTTGTTTGAAAATAATAATACCCGAAGTGGGGATTATGAAAAACAAAGAACAATCCCTCGCCCTGGGCATGCTGATTTTGTGGCGAGTCAAAAGTTTGGCGGATACGAAGATTATCGAGGAGGAGGGCATTTTAGTGGAAGATTGACCGTTGCATTGGTAGCGGCCGGCGTAGTGGCTAAGGCATTATTATCTTCCATTTCAATACAGGCAACCCTGCTTGAAGTGGCCGGCGAAACTGAGGTAGAAAAAGGAATTGAAAAAGCTATTGCGGAGAAAGACAGCGTGGGAGGAATTGTCGAATGTCGTGTGCAGGGTTTACCCCTTGGATTAGGGGAGCCGTTTTTTGATTCTGCCGAATCCTTACTTGCGCATGTCGTATTTTCAATTCCTGCTATTCGTGGAATTGAATTTGGAACCGGATTTGCAGCGGCCAGACTATTTGGGAGTCAGCATAATGATGTATTGGAAAATGGTGAAGGGAAAACCAGCACTAACCATGCTGGAGGAATTGTGGGGGGAATCACCAATGGGAATGAATTAGTTTTTCGGGTAGCAGTGAAGCCAACTTCTTCCACACCCAAAGAACAAATAAGTTTGAATGTAGAAACAGGTGAACAAGAAAAGTTCTCTGTAAAAGGTCGTCATGATCTTTGTATTGCCCTGCGCGTGCCTGTGGTAGTAGAAGCAGTTACCGCTGTTGTGTTAGCCGACCTGATGCTTCGTGAACAAAAAATCAAAAAAGTATTTTAATGACTGTTTTTTATCATATTACTACCAAGCTGGCCTGGGAGCAAGCTTGTCAACAAGGATTTTATGAGCATCCCTCCTTAGAGTTAGAGGGCTTTATCCACTGCTCACAAGCGCACCAGGTAGAGGGAGTGCTTGAGCGATATTTTATGGGACAAAAAGATTTAGTAAAACTGACTATTGATGCCAACAAGCTAACGAGTCGTTATGTTTTTGATTGGTCTTCTTCTGTAGCGGATACATTCCCGCATGTCTATGGCCCCATCAATCTGGATGCGGTTACCGAGGTGATGCCACTATAGGTTTCGCTTAATTTTTTTAAAAGATAAATCAAGCAGGTCAAAGCGTGTGGCATTAGGAAGCGAAAAGTGCCACCATTCAGTTTCGAATGGTACAAACCCAGCCTCTAATAATAAGCTTCTTAATAAATTCCTGTTCGCTAAAATTTCATTTGATAGTTCTTGGAAATTGTGATGTGCTTTTTCGCTAAAGTCATCATAACCTGTTCCCATATCTAGCTCTTTACCCGTTGAAAGATTGATGATGGTGAGGTCCACAGCTGTACCGCGGTTGTGTCCACTTCCTTTTGATGGGGTGGCAACATATCGCTCATCTTTAATGAGGTTCCAAAACTTAACGGTTACTGCATAGGGGCGGTAAGCGTCATATATTTTTAGGCCGAGACCTTTTTGGTTTAGTTTTAATTGAACGGTCTGAAGCGCCCTAGCTGCGGGAAGCCGTAAGTACGCAACCTGCGTGTTTTTAGGGTACAATCGCTGTTGGGTGAAATTATTTTTGGTGGCATAGCGAAGGTCGTAGACCAGTTCAGGCATTAAGCTTCGAAGTTCTATCAATTGATAGCTGCTGTCGTTTTGGCCTTGTGTCTTTATTACGTAGGTAGATTTGATCCGGGGTGGGGCGGAAAAACCGCTCTTTTGGGCTATTCCTTGGGTCGACATTAGCCCCAAAAAAAGTAAAAAGCTGAAAAAAGCAATGGTTTTCATAGGGTAGGACTGTTACAGAAAGGTACCATTGTTTTTGGGGAAATATTTTTATTTTATGATATTGTGCAGACCCGTTATTTTTGCTGAGCTTAAAACCAAACTATCTCATTATGAAGAAGATCCTCTTCCTGATCATAACCGGATGTATGTTAGCCTCCTCTGCCCAAGCTCAGGATGGTAAAAAATTACCTAAGTCTATTGGATTTAGTTTTTTCCTCAATGATTTTACTTCTGCATGTCGTATTCGCACCACCTCGCTAAACACAGTCATCAACGAGAAATCTTTTGCCCGAATGGGAGAAATGAGTGCTGGTTTTGCGGTGAATTACTTTAAGCAGATGCGTCCTCGCATGAGCTTCTCTAGCTCATTAGGTGTTTCTGGTATCCTTTACCCAATGTCTGGCCGAAATATTACCAAGAATGGAACTTTAGTGGAATTCAGTTCAAGCCTTAACCTTATGATGACCACAGATGAGTATTATGTTCAGCCTTACCTTATGGTGGGAGTGGGCGTTCATAAATTTGGCCCCCATTATGGAGCTTTCCTTCCCGCAGGTTTAGGCCTCAAATTGAACATCTTTGAGGAAGCTAATGTTTTTGTAACTACCAGCTACCGAGTGCCCGTGACCAATGAGACTGCCAACTATCATTTTCAGCACGCCCTTGGAGTAGCCGTCCCCATTTCTAGT
>JBMSWW010000202.1:0-2910 GCA_049425065.1 Chitinophagaceae bacterium | reverse complement strand
GTACTACCATTGGTAGTCAATTGCGAAGTGCCAGCAACGCAAATAGCTTGAGTACCTGAAAGCGTTCCAGCAGTGGAGGGGGAGGTAACCGTTATAGTACCTGTAGCATTGACAGTACTATTACAGTTGCCTGTTAATGGTATAGTATAACTAAAAGTTCCTGACTGAGTAGGAGTGCCACTAATAGTAATTACATCCGAAGCCCATGTAGCAGATAGCCCTGCTGGAAGTCCCGTAGCAGTACCAATTCCTGTTGCACCTGTTGTTGAATGTGTAATACTTGTTATCGCAGAATTTAAGCATACGCTTGGCGAAGATGAAGCAACACTTACAGTACAAGTAACACTTGCACTACCTCCACTACAATTAGAGGGATCGTAACCTTGAAACTTAGGGTATCCAGAATTTACGCCAGAAGCAATTTCCCAAGTGTTAGTAAAATCCCAACCAGCGGCTGTAAAAGTAGATTGAGAATTCATAGCGGCTGTAGTAGCGCCGGTAAGACCAGTTCGATTTGCAGTGCCTACACCCGTAGAGACACCAGAAGTTTGGTTATCCCAAAAAGAATTAGAATAAGTTACAGAACTTAGTCCTGCATCAGTTCCACCAAAACCACCTTTGGGAGAGCCTCCTGCAACAGAACCTTTAGAATAACAATTAGAAAATGAAAGACTTGGAATTGAAGACCAAGTCCAACCATAAAAGCCTCCAATGTTACCTCCTGATCCCCCGTTAACACTTACTGTTGAGAAGCAATCATTAAAAGCTACACTTCCATAAATCATTCCTATGAAGCCGCCTGAGTATGGTGCGGAAACAGAACCAGAACTACTACATTTATTGAAAATCACATTACCACTGGTATGCTCTGTTTGTCCAGCAAATGCTCCTAATCTAGAGCCATTGCCAACAAGAGTGACTTGAGCACAAGAATAGCAGTTAGTAAAAGTTGTGGAACCTCCAATTCTTCCTACAAATCCACCTACCATAAGAGCGCCAGTAGATTGAGTATTGATTACACCACCTACTAGATTGCAATTTGTAATATTATTTCCATTACTGCCAATATCCCCAATGAAAATAGCATTGTACCATGGCACACCGGTACTGGTACAGTTAACAGCACTACAGTTCTCAATAGTATTATTTGAAAGTGCTTGGCCAATAAAACATCCACTTCCTGTTCCTAATGAATAATTAGAGGATGTTCCTGAGAAAGTCAAGTTGATATTCTCAACCCTTAGGTTTCTGATTGTTGCGCCATTAATGTATCCAAAAATCCCCCTGTTTGCAGTTGTAGCAGCAGCAGTAATAGTCAAATTACTAATTGTATTTCCATTACCATTATAATTCCCACTGAACCTAACTCCTGAGTTTCCAATTGGAACCCATCCAGTTGCTGTTGTTGCATCAATATCAGCAGTCTGACTGAAATATTTACCAGCGGCCCAAGAACTTGAATTCTGTGATACCCAATAAAGGTTGCTTAGATTGGCTACTATATATGGGTCAGCACTAGTACCTGTACCCTGAGGAGCTACTGCCGTTTGAGCAAATGACTTTACGGAAGTCATCAAAATAAAAAAAGAGAATAGGACTCTTGCAGAAAACGTAAAAATCAAGTTCATATATTACATTTAAACTTTAGAAACAAAAAATTGATTACTCTTAATAATATTCAGAAATTATTTAAATTAAAGTGGCTAATATTTTAACGCAACCGACAGATTGCTTAGAGAAATTTGAATTCACTAAAGAGGAAATATCTATAACTCGATCAACTTTGAAAGACATTAGTAGTTAGTTGGCTGTAAAGATGGGTAATATCTGTAAATGTATATGGTTTAAAATAAATTTCCAAACCTGAGAACTTAGCTTTTTTTTATAAGACATTATTTATTAGTTAACTATATTAATCATCTTATTCGGCACAAAGATGATCTTTTTTGGTTGGGACCCAGAAAGCCACTTAAGTATAACAGGATCAGCTAGTAGCATTTTTTCTACATCGGCTTGTAGAATTCCCATTGGCAACTCAAGCTGGTGCCGGGTCTTTCCATTAATCGCCACCGGGTAAACCTTAGTGTTTTCCTGTACATTGGTCGCATCAAATACCGGAAACGTTGCCCCATTTATACCAGGCCCATTTGGCAAGGCCAAAGCAGGTTCTAAGCGGGCGTACAACTCTTCGGTTATGTGGGGGGCGTAGGGTTGCAAAAGTGTCAAAAGGGGGAGCAAGATGGAACGGGAATTGCACTTCAAATCGGTTAATTCGTTCACAGCAATCATGAAGCTACTAACCGCTGTATTGAAGCTAAATCGCTCGGTATCATTTTCAATTTTCTGGATGGTTTGGTGAAGCACTTTGAGCTCAGCTGGAGTAGCCGGATTATCTTCAACCAACAAAGAGTCGCCGTCGCCAATGTAGAGACGCCAGAGCTTTTTTAAGAACCGGTGAACCCCTTCAATTCCTTTTGTATCCCAGGGCTTACTCATTTCAACAGGACCCAGAAACATTTCGTACATCCTAAATGTATCAGCACCATAGCGCTCAACAATCATGTCTGGATTAACGGTATTGAATTTACTCTTACTCATCTTCTCCACCTCTGCCCCACAGATATACTTACCGTTTTCCAACTCAAATTCAGCAGTTGCATAGTCAGGTTTCCATCTTTTGAATGCCTCCAAATCCAGTTCAAATCCATCCACAATGTTCACATCCACATGAATTGGATCGCAAGAATATTGATCTTTTAAACCAGCGCTAACGAATTTATTCGTACCACTTATACGATATACAAACCGTGAAGAACCCTGTATCATTCCTTGGTTCAAAAGGCGCTTGAAAGGCTCCTCATAACCGATTAGCCCAAGGTCATATAAAGCCTTGGTCCACATGCGACTATA
>JBMSWW010000201.1:0-2943 GCA_049425065.1 Chitinophagaceae bacterium | reverse complement strand
AAATTAGTGATTGCTATTATTTTCAAGGAGATAGGTACATCACTGACCGCGATGGGGTAATGTATTATGAAAATGATCCTCTTGACGGCTGTCTATGCGATGTTGATGATGATAAAGCAGAGCTCATTTCATATGACGACGGTCTCCCAGAGTACATGATTCGGCAAACCTCAACTGGAATTCTTTTGAATTATGTCGAGGTTGACCGCGATAATGAAGAAATGGTTAGAAAAGAATTTTACCCCAACGGAGAATATTATACTGTAGCTCGTTATGAATTAGAAGATGATACTGAAAGAGGTGATCTAATAGAGTTTATATATTATTGGCCAAATGGTGAAGAAAAAGAGATCAGAGATGAGGATGGGGTTGTTTCTGAATACAATAGTGAAGGCGATGAATATGACGAAGATTTAATCGACGAATACAGAGAAGAAGCAGAAGACGCTAATAATTAATGTGTACACTGATTTAGTGTTTTAAGTATCACCCTAAATCAATTGGAAGGGCCCTGGGAAATTCGACATGCACCTCGAGTTTTCTCGGGCTTCTTCAATTCACTACGAATATCCTTACGTTCTTGGATTACGAATTAAAGGGCTCCGATATTTAATATATTTATCAAAACTAATATCTAATGCCAATGAATCCTTTCTTCACCATATTATTTCTCATACTCTATTTGGCTTTCGCGGTAGGGCTATTTTTCCTGATGAGAACAGTAGTACTTTGGTACTATAAAATCAATGTAAGAATTGAAAAGCATGACGAAATTATACGCCTGCTAAAAGAGAATAATAAACTACTTGAACGCCAGTTAAATTCTAACAAGGAATCATAAAGGCATTCACTTTCAAAGTATGTTTTAAAGAAGGATTCTCTACGATGAATGGATTTGGATTTTAAAAGCCTAGATTTAATCAAGGCAAGATCAAGGCGTAAAGAATCCTGTTCCTAATACATTATTACTCACCCTTTAAATCCGTTCACAAAAATCTCTTGTGGTAGGGGGGCATGAAAATGGGCAGATCGAAATTTGTACAGAACAAGCTCACATAACTTTTCAACAAAGAAGATCATTTGAGTTCCTTTGATCTAATTCACAGCCGAAACATTCTCCATCATGATTTAAACTCTACGTTCACAAAATGTGTAGGCTTAAATTCATCCTATTTAAAACCTAGAGCTATTTAACGCTTTCATCTTTTGGTTGCTTCGTTTATTATTTCCCATTTTAAAGAGATGTACTTGGAAGTATTTTTTTTTGTAAACTTGAACTCGCAGTGGATCAGTCCCACTTTAAAAAAGCTGGGAGTTCCCGAAAAGCCTAACGAGTAGGAAACACTAAATAACACAAAATGACTACCAAACAATCTTTACCAAATTCAACCGCCGTCTTGGTTTTAGGCATCTGCTCTATCGTTTTCTCATGCTTCTATGTGGGATTAATTTTAGGCATTATCGGATTAACTTAGGCCAGTAAACCAAGAAAGTTAAACAGAGAAAATCCAGGCTATTACGACGCTGCTCGATCGTTAAATGCAGGTTACGTTATGTCCATCATAGGAACCGTATTAAGCGGACTTTGGGTTCTTTACATTCTTTTCTGGGTTGTGATTTTTGGAGCCGCATCATCGTCAGTTTTCTGGTTGTGATTCTTGCAAACGTCGCAACGACTTTGTACGAATAAGTTGACTTTCTACAATATTGTTTAAAAGAAGCTGACGGTTCTTCCGTCAGCTTTTTTTTCTACTTTTTATGGAAAAATATTTTTTACCCTGCGCCTACAAATCCTTATTGGGTTTTGACTGTCCTACCTGCGGCTTTCAGCGATCAGCATTACACTTATTTCGAGGTGAGTTTAAGGAAAGCTTCTTAATGTACCCTCCACTTATTCTGTGTATTATTTTGATTTTGATATTTGGGGCTTATCTAGTCAACAAAAGATGGATAGGGAAAAAGCTTTTAATGAATTACGCGACGTTTGTTTTATTTATTGTGGGTGGAAATTACTTATACAAAATGCTTTTCTAGAAATTTTGGCTATGAACCAAACCATCTGACCCATGTGGTAATTTTTCCTGGCTAGGAACGTTCAAGAGGTCAGAAGCTGCGGAGGAAAGGTTGTTTCCGTTGATGTGAAACAAGACAATACTCTCTTGGATTCTGCCGATCGGTTCTTTGAAATATTCTACTCCTTAAAGTAGCACAACACATTTAATTATCCCAAGGTTACAGCCTATTTAAAATACTCCTTGGTCAAGTACCAGTCTCCAACAGAGTTGGAACCTACTCCACCGTAACTGACTTCGCTAGGTTCCGAGGCTGATCCACATTACATCCTCTCAGAACTGCTGTGTGGTAGCTGAGCAGCTGTAGTGGAACAGAAGTCAACAAAGGCGTCAAGCATTCCAATGTAGCTGGAATCTCAATGGTGGCATCTGAAATGGCGCGGACCTCCGTATCACCTTCTCCTGTTATGCAGAGAATGCGCCCTTTTCGGGCTTTTACTTCTTGCACATTGGAGACAAGTTTTTCATACAAATCTCCTTTGGGTGCAACGATGATGACAGGCATTTGCTCATCAATTAATGCAATGGGGCCATGCTTCATTTCCGCAGCTGGATACCCCTCTGAATGTATGTAGCTAATCTCTTTCAATTTGAGAGCTCCTTCAAGTGCGACAGGGAAATTATAGCCTCTACCTAAAAACAATGCATTGGTGGCATCCGCCATATCCGAAGCTAGGCCTTTGATTTTTTCCTCGGACTTTAACATGGAGGCAATTTTTTCGGGTATAGCCTGAAGCTCCTGTGCAGTTTCCAGACATCGTTCAGGGCTTAATTGCCCGCGCATTCGGCCTATATACAAGGCCATTAGAGTAAGCACGGTAACCTGAGCGGTAAAGGCTTTTGTGGAGGCTACTCCAATTTCCGGGCCCGC
>JBMSWW010000200.1:0-2950 GCA_049425065.1 Chitinophagaceae bacterium | reverse complement strand
GGAAAAGGGTCAAAACCCCATAATTACTCTCGAGGGAATCGATAAGCAGTTGATTGGACAAGTAGCTGCTAAACTTCGTAGTCTACGTAAGCCTGAGCCATACAAGGGTAAGGGTGTACGCTTTGTGGGTGAAGTGGTTCGTAAGAAAGCTGGTAAAGCTGCCGGTAAATAATTAAATAAGTCGATTAAATCTCAATAAAAGATGACTCCTCAATTTAAAACGCAAAGAAGACAAAATATCCGCTTCAGGATCCGTAACAAGATCAGCGGTTCTGCTACCAAGCCACGTCTCTCTATCTACCGCAGTAATGCAGATATCTACGCTCAGTTAATTGACGATGTAAATGGTCAAACCTTGGCGGCTGCTTCTTCTCGCGATAAAGATATTGCAGCACAAAAAGTAACCAAGGTGGAGAAAAGTAAATTGGTGGGTGCTTCAATTGCTAAAAAAGCTACCTCTTTAGGTATCACTCAAGTTACTTTCGATCGTGGTGGTTATTTGTACCACGGACGTGTAAAATCAGTAGCTGATGGTGCTCGTGAAGGAGGACTGCAGTTTTAATCAAACCCTAACTCTATTAAAAACGCATACATGTCAAAGCTCAATTTGAACAGGGTCAAAGCCGGAGACCTGGAACTGAAAGACAAAGTGGTTGCTATCAACCGCGTGGTGAAAACCACTAAAGGAGGTCGTGCTTTCAGTTTTTCTGCCCTTGTGGTAGTAGGCAACGGTAACGGTGTAGTAGGACACGGACTTGGTAAAGCCAAGGAGGTGCAGGAAGCCATTACTAAAGGCATCGAAGACGCCAAGAAAAATTTGATCAAAGTGCCGATTATGAAAGGAACAGTTCCCCACGATCAGTGGGCTAAAGAAGGCGCTGCTAAAGTGCTGATCAAGCCTGCTGCGCATGGTACCGGTGTAATTGCCGGAGGTTCTATGCGTGCGGTATTGGAAAGCGCTGGTGTAACAGACGTATTGGCAAAATCTTTGGGATCTGCTAATCCACATAACGTGGTGAAAGCTACTTTCAAGGCACTAGCCCTGTTGCGTGAGCCTATTCATATTGCCAAGACGAGAACACTTGGTTTGAAAAAAGTATTTAACGGTTAAAAGACACATACCCATGAAGAAGATAAAGGTAACGCTGGTGAAAAGTCCCATTGACCGTCCTGAGCGTCAGAAACTGACCTTAAAGGCACTAGGGCTTAACAAAACCAATTCTTCCCGCGAAATGGAAGCAACTCCCCAAGTACTGGGTATGGTTCGTAAAGTGAACCACCTGGTAAAGGTTGAAGAATCTAAGTAATCGGAAGGCCGGTAACGGCCTCCTTTTTTTAATAAGCGAGCCCCGTACCAAATTGCTTTCGGGGCGATAAGTAAATAATAAAAGCCATGAAATTACATCAGTTAAAGCCTGCTAAAGGCGCTACTCACAAAACTAAGCGTGTTGGACGCGGAGACGGATCCGGTCACGGTGGAACTTCCACAAAAGGTACAAAAGGTGCACAGAGCCGTACCGGTTTCAAAAATAAAATGGCCCATGAAGGTGGACAGATGCCCATTCAGCGTCGTGTTCCAAAGCGTGGGTTCAAGAATCCTCACCGTATTTCTTACAAAGTAATTAACCTGGGACAGATAGAGCAATTGTCAACCAAATACAATATCACTGAATTTTCCTTGGAGAATTTATATATCAACGGTCTTATTGCGCAAACTGACCGTGTGAAAATCCTCGGTAACGGCGAATTAAAAGGAAAGTACAGCTTCCGTGTTAACGCCATCAGTGAAAAAGCCAAAGCCGTTATTGAAGCTGCTGGCGGTACTGTCGAGATCGTTGCTTAAATTAGTGGACTTAAAACCTCCGAAACCACGTGAAGAAATTCATTCAAACACTCCGTAACATTTGGAGTATAGAAGAACTCCGCGATAAGATCCTGTTCACCTTATTGATGATCACGATATATCGTATTGGAGCTCATATCGCCTTGCCAGGTATTGATCCGGTAAAATTGGCGGCTACCAGCGAAAACAGCACAGGAATTCTAGGATTAATCGATGCCTTCTCAGGAGGAGCTTTTAATCAGGCTTCCATTTTTGCCTTGGGTATTATGCCCTATATCTCTGCTTCTATCTTTGTACAATTGTTAACGGTGCTGGTGCCTCGTTTTCAAAAAATGCAAAAAGAAGGAGAGAGTGGTCGTAAGAAAATAAACCAATACACTCGCTACCTCACTGTAGCAGTAACATTGCTGCAAGCATCTGCTTACGTTACGTATCTACAGGGCCTTACTTCCCAAAGCGGTGGTATTATGCCTGCCTTTGCTCCTTATTTCTGGTTGTCTACCGTAGTAGTCTTAACGGCCGGTACCTTGTTCGTTATGTGGATGGGAGAGAAGATCACCGATAAAGGATTAGGTAATGGTACTTCTTTGATTATCATGATCGGTATCTTAGCCAGACTTCCACAATCTTTCTTACAGGAATTGTCTGCTAAATCTGTTCGTAATGGACAGATCCTTGTATTCATTATAGAGATCGCTATTCTGATTGCTATCATCATGGGTTGTATTCTCTTGGTGCAGGGAGTCAGAAAGGTTCCTGTAAACTATGCGAAGCAGATTGTAGGAAATCGTCAATTTGGCGGTGCCCGTCAGTTCCTTCCATTGAAAGTGAATAGCTCTGGGGTAATGCCTATCATCTTTGCCCAGGCCATCATGTTTGCCCCTGCTTTGATTGGTAGATCTTTCAATAATACAGCGGTAGGCCAGTGGTTGGAGGTCAATTTTCAAGATATTTTTGGCTTAGCCTATAATCTACTGTTTGCTTTTTTAATCATCCTTTTCACCTTTTTATATACGGCAATTACGATTCCGACTTCTAAAATGGCCGATGATTTAAAGCGCAGTGGCGGATTTGTTCCGGGTGTAAGACCAGGAGCAGAGACTGGAG
>JBMSWW010000199.1:0-2968 GCA_049425065.1 Chitinophagaceae bacterium | reverse complement strand
TTTCATATTCACCATGGCTTGTTCCCCATTCGCCAAGTCTAATTTTAACCAACAACCTTTCTTTGGACACACCTCGGCAATTTTAGCTTTGATTTTCACCTCAGGAAACTGGGCTCCGCCTTCCAACTTTTTAGCCACGTCGTCAAGTGCCAGGGCGCCTTTGGGTTTCACTTTTGCTCCATAATAATCGCCTTTGTTGGCGTCTCCTGCAGGAGGCTGCGCAAAAGAAAAAAATGACCAAGAAACAGCAACCGCAATGAATAGTAATTTTTTCATAGCAACAAATTTTAATAGGACCTTAAAGTTAAGGCATCCCGCGATGGTATCAGATGAATTTTCTACAATTAGGGGCACCGCACTTGCATGGAAGAGTGCCTTCATGGTGCGTTTCACCGTAGTCACAACTCAACTCTTCTCCTTTTTTAATATTGCGTAACGTATAAAACTCTACTCGATCTTTCATCACACGCAAGTAAGTATTGGGACTGCAAGAATGATTGATAAAACGAATATCATTGGGATTGGCGGAGGCATTTAACGCAAGATCATTATCCAACTCCACCAGATTAATTACTTTTTTATTGCGGATGAGGCGCATTGCCTCTTTCATAGTAATAATCACGCCTCCCAGATCACCGATTTTTTTTCTCTTGGGGATGGAGCATTTTGCATAAGCCCCTTTGCCGGCAATACTGCTTTTTTTTACTTGTAAGGGATAGTAAATATGATACTCCGGAGTGGGAATCAATTTTGAAACGGGCATGAATCAATCAAGTTTTGGCTTTTTCAATTGGAAAACACGCGACAAGTTAAACCCAAAACGGATTTCGCCTTTGCCCCACTGCCCTGTAGTTTCTGTAATAAAGGCCCTTTCGTTCATGCCTGTTGCATTGGAAAAATGTAATTGGAAAACGTGGCCGCCTGTTTCAATATCCAATCCCACGGAAAGAGGATTGTAATAACCACTATCAGGCATACCTACTAATACGTGGGTATAATCCCAGGTAAAAGCAATGCGCTTGGATAATTTTAATCGCCCGCCAATGCCAAGTCCATAGATATCATTTTCATCATTGGCTTGTTGAACAAGGTTTTTATGTACCATGGTGGGTGATACTTGCAACGTAAATCCTTCACTGAATTTTCTGCCAATAATTATTTGATGGTAGTACGCCAAACGAGAAGAGAAATAATTTTCGCGGTTGGGATCTGCCCATGGTAATCCATCCACAGTAATTCCGGATACTAATGCCACAGTTACCGGAGAACTCCAAGGACCCGTAGACTGACGAATAGGTGCATACTTAATAAAAGCATCTACTTCTTTTTTAAAAGTACTTCTGCCCACACCCACCATCAAATTATGTAAGAGTCCAAAATCAAAACTCATCCGCATACTAGCCTGATCAAGTCCAAAGAAGTTTTTATACCCCTGATCTAACTGACCGAAGCGGTGTAGGATACGAAAATCCAGCGTGCCAGGATTTAAAAATTCTATCGAATGACTGTTGATCACTCGGGGTGATTTGAAAGCATACTTGATGCGCTCTTTTTTGGGCTTATCCTCACCCAATAGACCCAAAAGATCATCTTGCGCCTTTACAGAGCCGGTAAACAGTAATGCCAATAAGGTAAGTCGTAGCGATATTGAAAGCATGTATATTTTTTTAACTCTTCAGAGGTTCGAGACTGCAGGTAACTTCTATCTTAGCGGTCTTATTGATTTTATCAGCTACTACACCAGGAATAGCTATTTTATAATCCGCTAATTGCACATTGAAATTGGCAGTGGCAGTTATCTTAGTTCCTTGCACCACTAATTTTCCGGGAGCTTCAACGTCGCGAGTTTCTCCATGAATTGTCAACTTTCCTTTCACTGTAACTGTATAGCTTCCATCTTTACTATAGTTCACGGAACTATTATTGGCTATAGCCCCTTTAAATTCCGCCTTAGGAAACTTGCCACTTTCCATATAATTCTCGTTAAAATGCTCTTGCATCAAGGCTCTTTCAAAAGTGAATCCTTTGACTAAGACAGCAAATTGCATATTCCCATTGGCCGCATCTAGTACACAAGTAACGGTACGATTCACTGCGTGGATATTTTCCGGAGAATTAGCAGCAGTGGCATCAAAATCAATTCTTCCACCCTTGGTAAAATATTTTTGTGCGTCCGCCTGCATCCCCAGACCTGCAATGAAGGCAAACATGAAAATCAATTGTTTCATAATAGTTGGTTTTATTTTTTAGTTGTTAATGGCACAACGTACCAGCGTTACATCTGAACCTAATAATTCATCAGGTGTAAACCCTGAACAAACTCCTTTGATCTTTACGAAGTCTCCTTTTTTTAATTGTGCCGCAGCGGCTGTAGAGACACTATCTACGCTGCATCGCACCGAAGACATCTCACTCTCTTCTCCTAGCGACAAGGTATAAAGTCCTAGGTCATCAGCTGTGGACTCTTTTAAAACTCCTTCCACTTCAATTATCTTATCAATGTATAATTGGTTAGAGTTAATAGGATCTTTTTCAAAAGCACTTATCAAATCGATAGCATTGATGGTTATTTCTGCCTTCGTTTCGGTCATACTAGCGAGTGGTCTATTATACTCACTGTAGGCATACCAGCCGCCAATAGCCGCTACCAAAAGTAGGATCATGACTATGCTTACTATCTTTTTTTGTTTTGACATAACAGACAAACAGATTTAATTAATTATTAAGCATGCCCTGGTCAATCCATTTTTTCACCACGGCTATCTGACAGGCAGATAATTTAGCGGCCCCTTTGGGCATTGGAGAAAATCCCGAGCTATGCGAAATACTTCCATATAATTTTCCATTTTGTCCCATGGCCTTATCAGCAGCGTAGGTTCCCATTTGCTGATTTCCGGAAGGGAAGCTTCCGGAGTGGCATACGTAACAACTAGTCTGCAAAACAGTAACCACTTTTTGTGAGTATGAC
>JBMSWW010000198.1:0-2971 GCA_049425065.1 Chitinophagaceae bacterium | reverse complement strand
ACTCAAAATTCAGTTCTCCAGTTTTTATTGAACCAAGGAGTAATGATTCAAGGCTTCCAAGAATTACTTCCTTCCCTTAACGAAATATTCATTCGCCTAGTAGAAGGTAGTCCGTTAGCACGAACATTTGAAAATAAATAATTTTTTATCCATGAATAAAACTTGGATCATTATACAAAGAGAATATCTGACTCGCGTCAGAAAAAAGACATTCTTGCTGTCTACGCTTCTTTTTCCAATTTTATATGTAGGCTTAATCTTTGGAAGCGCTGTACTTACAGAAAGCTCTAAAGAAACCTTGTCTATTGCCATAGTAGACAACTCAGGTTATTTCACCAAAGAATCAATAGCCCAACAGAATCAGGTGGACAAGTCTTCTGTTCTAACATTAGTGGATGCTAAGGCAGGAGACTCCTTGGATCTGGAAAAAGCTGGATATGCCGGATACCTGATAATCCCCACCCTTGATTGGCAAAAGGGAGTAGACACCCTTTCGTTGAATACCTTTAAGTCATACGGAAGAGGGTCTACTTCTGTTATTGAAGAAAAGTTGGATCGCATTTGGCAAAGAGTTCTTAATGATAGTTTACAGATCGACCAGAGTAAACAAGTTATCCTGGCCCAAAGTAGAATTGGGTTTGTAACACGCAACGTAAACGACGAACAAGCTGATAGCAATTTTGCGGAAGGGATCGGCTATGTGTCTGGGTTCTTAATTTATTTTATACTACTGATCTATGGATCGCAGGTAATGATGGGGGTAATGGAAGAAAAAACCAACCGAATTGCCGAAGTGATTGTTTCCTCCGTACGCCCTTTTCAAATGATGCTGGGGAAAATTATTGGCGTGGGGGCTGTAGCATTAACTCAATTCGGCATTTGGATAGCTTTCATATTTGCCGCATATAATTTTGGAAAAGAAAGTGGCACTTCTATGGGTATGATGGCAGACGCGGTGGGAGGTGTTCAAAAAATATTCACGAGTGTAAATATGCCTCTGATACTTTCACTTTTTACCTTTTATTTTCTGGGAGGATTCTTTTTTTACGCCTCCTTATACGGGGCAATTGGCAGTGCAGTAAATGAAGACATGCGCGAAGCACAGTCGCTGAGTTTTCCGGTAACTATGTTGGTGATTATATCATTCGTGATGATGACCTCCGCGGCAGCTAATCCTACAGGGCCCGTGGCCGTATGGGGCAGTATTATTCCTTTCTCCTCACCCATTGTGATGATGGTGCGGATTCCTTACGGAGTACCCGGTACTGTTCCCATTTGGCAACTTGCCCTTTCTATGGGATCATTAATTGGTGGGTTTATAATAACAGTTTGGTTTGCGGGTAAAATTTACAGAACGGGTATTTTGATGTACGGAAAAAAGGCTAGCTGGAAAGAAATGATCAAATGGGCTTTTCGGAAAAATTAAGGCCTCAATCTTTTAGTGGGTGTTGCAAAGCCTGTTGAAATTCCTGCCAGGTATTTTGAACAATGGTACCAGCAGGTAGTATTTTATTAAAGAGAACACTCACCTGCCCTATTTCTAGTTCGCCCTGGTCTAGGTCTCCTTCAAACATGCCTTTCTTGGCTCTTCCACGTCCCAGAAGATTGCGCAATTCCTCTTCAGAGGCTCCCTTGGCCTCAGCCTCTTTTACTTGGTCATAAAATGCATTGCGCAACAAACGAACCGGTGTCAACTTTTTTAAGCTCAATTGCGTATCGCCTTCATTACTGTTGATTACGCGTTGTTTAAAATTAAGATGCGAAGAAGCTTCTTCACTGGCTACAAAACGAGAACCCATTTGAACTCCTTCGGCACCTAATACCATAGCGGCCAGCATTTGTTGACCATTGCCGATTCCACCGGCTGCTATCACGGGAATTTTTACCGCTTGAACTACCGCTGGAATCAACACCATAGTGGTGGTTTCTTCTCGTCCATTATGCCCTCCTGCTTCAAATCCTTCTGCCACTATAGCATCACAACCGGCTGCCTGCGCTTTTTTTGCAAACTTGCTGGAGCTCACCACATGAACCACGGTGATTCCATTTTCTTTGAGACGAGAAGTCCAAGTGGCCGGATTACCCGCAGAAGTAAAGACTATTTTTACTTTTTCTTCTATAATAATGTCTATCAATTGATCCATTTGCGGATACAACAAAGGGAGATTCACCCCAAATGGATTATCAGTAGCCTGCTTACATTTTTGAATATGCTCGCGCAACACCCCAGGATACATAGATCCAGCACCCAGTAAGCCGAGCCCCCCGCTATTACTCACTGCCGCCACCAGCTTCCATCCGCTGGCCCAGATCATTCCTCCTTGAATAATGGGATACTCAATATTGAATAAATGGGTAATTCTATTGGAGAAAGAAGACATGGGTTGTGTATTAACCAAGATCGATACTAGTATTGTCTCCTACATTCAATGAACGGCTCTCGCCTTTTAGCAAGGTATCACTTCCTACTACAGAGTCGCTGATCACAATGTCTTGGATCGTGCTAAACGAACCAATGATCGACTCTTTCACCACCGAAGAATTGATTACCGCATTTTCTCCTATGGCCACATTAGGTCCTATTACGGCGTTTCCAATAACACAATTAGGACCAATACTCACCGGAGGAATTATTACTGTGTTTTCAAACTGTGAAGCATCCACAACAGGCTTAAACTTTTTAAGAAGCAGCGCGTTCGACTCTAACAAGGTTTCTTTTCTTCCGCAGTCAAACCAATTCTCCACTTTAAAAGATTTCATGTCCACCCCCTGACCGATCATGCAGTCCAACGCATCTGTTAAACTGTATTCGCCGTGTGATCGCAAGCCATGACTGATATTGTTTTCCAAACAATGAAATAGGGCAGCTGTCTCTTTAATTTTATAAATACCTACCAGTGCCAGATTAGATTTAGGAATTTGTGGTTTTTCTATTACACGTTCAATACATCCATTATCGTTGACTTCTGCC
>JBMSWW010000197.1:0-3045 GCA_049425065.1 Chitinophagaceae bacterium | reverse complement strand
GCGACCCCTTGCACCCCATGCAAGTGCGCTACCGGGCTGCGCTACGTCCCGAACAGACGGGTTTTCCCCCGCGGGGGGATGCAAAAGTAAGGCAAAATTGGTATTTTTTGGTACCAGGAACAAGCTTTATCTTCGTCCCTTAATGAAACTCCTCATTAAGCAGGCTCGCATAGTCGACCCTTCCTCCCCGTTCCATGGTCAGCGTACTGATCTTTTAATTGAGAACGGAATCATTCAACAAATAGGAAACTTAGACTCCCAAAATGCCGACCTAGCGGTTAGCAGCAACAACCTTTGTGTGTCTGCAGGCTGGGTAGATAGTTTTTCCAATTTTGCAGACCCTGGTTTTGAGTACAAAGAAACTTTGGAAACCGGAGCCGAGGCTGCTGCAGCTGGTGGTTTTACCGATGTCTTAATTATTGCTAATACTGAACCTGTTCTTCACAACAAAGCGGGCGTGGAATACATCTTACACAAGAGCCGTAATTTAAAAACGACGATTCATCCTATCGGGGCAGTTACTCGTAATACAGAGGGCAAAGAATTAGCAGAGATGTATGACATGAAGTCGAATGGGGCGGTCGCCTTTTCGGATGGACTACACTGTATTCAGTCTTCGGGACTACTGATCAAAGCGCTGCAATACATCAAAGCATTCAATGGCGTATTGATTCAATTACCCGACGATAAAACCATCAATCCACAAGGACTGATCAATGAGGGAATTATCTCTACTCAGCTGGGGCTTCCCGGAAAACCTGCCATTGGAGAAGAGCTAATGGTAGCCCGTGATATTACACTGGCAGATTATGCTGAATCCAAGCTCCATCTCACGGCAGTGAGTACAAAAAAATCTATCCAACTCATTAAAGAAGCCAAGTTAAAAAAAGTTGCGGTAAGTGCGTCGGTTACTCCTTATCACTTGTATTTCTGTGACGAAGACCTCAATAGCTATGACACTAACTTGAAAGTAAATCCTCCCCTACGTTGTCGTGAGGATCGTGCTTCGTTGATAGAGGCCGTCAAAAATGGCATTATCGATTGCATAGCTTCTCATCACCTGCCCCATGAAACAGACAGCAAAGTGATAGAGTTTGAATATGCGAAGTATGGAATGATTGGACTAGAAACCTCCTACGCCGTGCTCAACACTGCTGTGGAAGGACTTACACCGGAACGTACCGTAGAATTATTAAGCACTAACCCTAGAAAGATCTTTAATCTTCCCCTCCCTGTGATTGCAGAAGGACAAGAAGCAAGATTAACGCTATTTGATCCCACGCTCGAGTGGGCGGTAGCCAAATCAGATCTGCGCTCCCGCTCAGCAAATTCTCCTTTTATGGGCCAACAGCTTAAAGGAAAAGTGATTGGTACTATCCATCCCAACTCTACCACTATTTTATAAATGAAACCGAGCCCCCTTCTAATTGGATTTCTCACAGGATTGGGCATGATTGCTGCAATCCTTGCGGGCTACCAAGAATTTTTAACCGATGTCATCACCGCTCAATGGATTGCTTATGGTGTGTATGCCATTGGGGTGACTGTAGCCATTTACCTAAATAAATTGGAAGCAAATAAGTATGGAGACTTCTTCTCTTTGGGGTTTAAAAGTTTTATCATCACTACACTGGTACTGGTGATTTTTACCGCCATTTTTAATTATCTACATCCGGAGATAGCCCGCGAATCTGCCGAACTTTTTAAAACAGATTTGATGAAAGCACAAAACCGAACCCCTGCGGAAATTGAACAAGATGTTAAACTCTATCAAGACGGATTTGCCACTGCGATCATTTCCCGCTCAATTTTCGGATATTTGGTATTCGGGGCCCTTGCTTCAGCAATCAGCTCTTTATTACTGACCTTACAAAAACGCTAATGGATATTTCTGTTGTTATACCCCTTTTCAACGAAGCAGAATCTTTACCAGAGCTGGAAGCCTGGATTCAAAAAGTAATGCAAGCAAATGGGTATAGCTATGAACTACTCTTTGTAGATGACGGCAGTACCGATAACTCTTGGCAAGTGATTGAGGATCTGCGTTCGAAAAATCAAAATGTAAAAGGCATCAAGTTCCAACGTAATTATGGCAAATCAGCCGCCTTGCAAGTAGCCTTTACCACAGCGAGTGGAGAGGTTGTTATTACCATGGACGCCGATTTACAGGACTCTCCTGAAGAAATACCCGCCCTTCGAAATATGATTATCAACGAAGGATACGATCTGGTGAGTGGATGGAAAAAAGTACGCTACGATAATACGCTGAGTAAAAATATTCCTTCAAAATTCTTTAACGCGGTTACCAGAAAAATGTCTGGTATTGCGCTGCACGATTTTAATTGCGGGCTTAAGGCTTATCGGAAAAATGTAGTGAAAAGTATTGAGGTCTATGGAGAAATGCATCGCTATATCCCTGTACTTGCCAAATGGTCTGGCTTTCGGAAAATCGGAGAAAAAGTAGTGGAGCATCGCAAAAGAAAACACGGAGTTTCCAAATTTGGATGGGACCGCTTTGTCAATGGATTTCTGGATTTGCTATCCATCTCCTTTGTAGGAAAATTTGCCAAAAGACCTATGCACTTCTTTGGTCTCTGGGGTTCTTTATGTTTTCTGGCAGGACTGGGCGTAGCTGGTTATCTGATAGTCTCCAAAATAATTGATCCGGAATTTGCCCTCACCAATCGTCCTGGATTTTATTTATCGCTAATATTTTTGGTGATAGGCATGCAATTATTTCTTGCTGGATATATCGGCGAATTGATTGCCCGCAATTCTTCCACCCGTAATCACTATTTAATAGAAACACAAACCGGGCTCTGATGGCCAGGATTTTTATTATAGGACCCGCTCATCCCCTTCGCGGCGGCGGTATTGTTAGTTTCAATGAACGACTGGCTAGGGCATTTCAAGAGGAAGGTCATACTTGCGAAATCTGGTCCTTCTCCTTGCAATATCCCAGCTTTTTGTTTCCCGGAAAATCGCAATACTCTAACGAGCCAGCTCCAACAGATCTTACCATTCATACGGCGATCAATTCGATTG
>JBMSWW010000196.1:0-3049 GCA_049425065.1 Chitinophagaceae bacterium | reverse complement strand
CGGCCAATTACAATGGGAGCTTTTACTTTACCTGATTTCACCAATTCATTAAAGGCTAGCCCAGCTTTTTCACGCTCCCCCTGACCTAACCAACAAATACGTGCGGGTAATCCTTGAAAAGCAATTCTTTCTTTAGCCATTTTCATCCAGCGCTGTAATCCTTTATTATGCGGAAACATAGATAAGATCAACTCATCAGTAACCGCTATATCCGCAGGATCTCCACTTAATGCTGCCCAACGGAATGGTCCTTTTCCCTCGCAAAACAAGGGTCGTATATATGCAGGAACAAAACCAGGGAAGGCAAAACAATTTAAGGAGGACTCCTTATCAAATTGCTGCTGATATTCCTGTGCCCTGGCTCTGATATTATTCCCATAATCAAAAGTGATAGCTCCTTTATTCATTAACGCTTCCATCAAGGATATATGATGATACATGGACCGATAGGAGTATTCAACATATTTTTTGGAATCTGCCTCGCGCAAACGGTTGGCTTCTTCATAACTTAATTCATGCGGCCAATAACCAATTAAGGGATCGTGAGCACTGGTTTGATCAGTAAGGGTCTCAGGAATAATATTTCGTTGTAAGAGTCTTTCCAATAAAGTAATCGCATTACATAAAACGCCAATACTTTTTGCAACACCCATTTCTTTATAGGCAAGCGCAGCATCTATGGCATGATCAACCTCAATAAATTTTTCATCCAGATATTTCGTCTCTAGTCGTTTGTCAATTCTCCACTCCTCCACTTCTGCCACCAGGGCCACTCCTTCATTCATTGTGATGGCTAGCGGTTGCGCACCACCCATACCACCTAAACCAGCCGTAACATTAAGCGTTCCTTTTAAACTTCCTCCAAAATGTTTATCAGCAGCCGCTGCATAGGTTTCATAGGTTCCTTGAACGATCCCTTGTGAGCCGATATATATCCAACTACCCGCTGTCATTTGGCCGTACATCATCAACCCTTTCTTCTCCAGTTCATCAAAATGTTTCCAATTTGCCCAATTGGGAACCAACTGCGAATTACTCAATAAAACACGGGGAGCATCCGGATGTGTTTTCAAAATCCCTACTGGCTTTCCACTTTGAATCAACAGCGTCTCATCATTTTCCAATACTTCTAAGGAACGAATTATTTTATCTAATGCTTCATGGTTTCTTGCTGCTTTACCGCGTCCCCCATATACAATTAAATCCTCTGGTCTTTCTGCAACAGCAGGATCCAAATTATTTAACAGCATTCGAAGGGCTGCTTCCTGCACCCATCCCTTACATCGTAATTTATCACCGGTGGGTGTTTTATACTTGGCAAAGTCATGAATGGGCTTTTCAGACATAATCGTTTTTTTAAGGACTACAAAAATACATATCTTGTAGGAGAAGAAATTCTTATGAGTATACATATCAATGCTAAACCGGGAGAGATTGCTAAGACCGTATTAATGCCCGGCGATCCGCTAAGAGCAAAATTTATTGCGGAGAAATATTTTCAAGACATACAATTAGTGAGTCAAACCAGAAATGTTCTTTACTATACAGGCACTTACCAGGGTAAAAAAATTACGGTGGGAGCCAGTGGCATGGGATGTCCTTCTATTGGTATTTATTCTTATGAATTGTACACAGAATATGAAGTGGACACCATTATCAGAATCGGTACTTGCGGTGCCTACACCACTGACCTCAACTTTTATGACCTCATTAATGTAGAAAAAGCCGCCAGCGAATCCACTTTCGCTAGCGTTGCCTGGGGATTTTCCGAGGAAGTGCAAGTACACCAAGGAAATGTATTTGATTTGATTAATGCAACCGCAAAGAGCATAAACCAGCCGCTCGTATGTAGCACTATACATTCTACCGATGTTTTTTATAACAATAGCTTCGGCACGCCTGCGCTAGCTGACAAATACAATTGCTTGGCGGTGGAGATGGAATCCTTTTCCTTGTTTGCAAATGCCCGTCACTTAAAAAAAAATGCGGGTTGCCTCTTAACGGTGACTGATATAATTCCCACACATGAGAGACTGTCTTCCGAAGAAAGAGAAAAAGCCCTGCTGCCCATGATTGAGTTGGCGCTTTCGACCGCGCTGCAATTATAAAATTCTAGTATTTAAATTGAGCAAATTCTTCGTATAGGTTGACGCCCTGGTGTACAGCAAATTCATTGACCTGGGAGGTAAAACTGAAATTTTTTAGTAATGTCGCCACCTGTTCCACATCTCTAGCAAATATTCTGTCTTCCTCTGCAAATGACACATAATCACGAATATAAGAATGAGAATACTCTAACAAAGAAGAGCTTTTCAAGGGTCTTCTAAACTCAATGGCCTGGCAGGCAGACAAGAGTTCAATAGCCAGGATATACTCTAAATTGTCCAACACTTTATTCAATTTTCGACCACTGATACTGCCCATGGACACATGGTCTTCCTGCCCCAAAGAAGTGGGAATACTGTCGGCACTGGAGGGGAAACAAAGAGTCTTATTTTCAGTAACGAGGGCAGCCGTAGTGTACTGAGGAATCATAAAACCGCTGTTCAGTCCCACCTTATTCATCAAAAGCATGGGCAACCCCCATTTGCCTTCCAATAACAAATAACAACGACGGTCACTGATATTACCCACTTCAGCAGCGGCAAAACAGGCATAATCTAAGGGTAAGGCAAGAGGCTGTCCATGAAAATTACCTCCGCTGATGGTCTCCCCCTGTCCCAATAAAATGGGATTATCAGTAACTGCATTTAGCTCCACTTCAGTTAATTCTTTCAAATGCAGCCAGGCATTTCGAGAGGCCCCGTGTACTTGTGGCATGCAACGCAACGAGTAAGGATCCTGCACTCGCCCACAATCAACATGACTTGCCATGATTTGAGAATTCTCCAAGAGTTTACGTAGTCGCTGTGCCACCAATTTATTGCCGGTAAACGGACGTAAATCATGTAAGCGTGCATCGAATGGAGCCTTGGTACCAGTTAATGCTTCCAGGCTCATGGCTCCAATTATGTCAGCTGCTTCAAGACAGTTGTGCATACGCTGCACC
>JBMSWW010000195.1:0-3054 GCA_049425065.1 Chitinophagaceae bacterium | reverse complement strand
GAGTGGGCTAAACAGACCTCCATCTACGAGGTGAACCTTCGTCAATATACCAAGGAAGGCACTTTCAATGCCTTTGCAACCGAATTACCCCGATTAAAGGAACTGGGGGTGGAAACTTTATGGTTTATGCCTTTAACACCAATAGCACAGAAAAACAAAAAGGGCTCATTGGGCAGTTATTATGCCTGCTCTGATTACAAAGGCATTAATCCCGAGTTTGGCACCATCGATGATTTTAAACAGTTAGTAAAACAAGCACATGAAATGGGCTTTAAAATAATTATTGACTGGGTGGCGAATCATACAGGCTGGGATCACAAATGGACAAGACAGTTTCCCGATTATTATTTAAAAGATTCTGCCACGGGAGATTTTAAAATTGCATCAGGAATGGATGATATCATTGAGCTGGATTATACCAATCCCTCCATGCGAAAAGCTATGATTTCCGCTATGAAGCATTGGATTACGGAGTATGATATTGATGGGTTTAGATGTGATCTGGCCTTTTGGGTTGAGCTCGATTTTTGGAAGCAGGCCAGAGCTGAGCTGGATATGATCAAACCGCTATTTTGGTTGGGTGAATTTGATGAATTAGAAAATCCTTCTTACGGAGAAGTTTTTGACGCTAGTTATACTTGGAAATGGATGCATTTAGCTAAAGATTTTTATCAATCCAAACTTCCGATGGACACCTTATTTACACTACTAAAGTCGTATGATAATTTGGGGGACTCTACCATGCGCTCTTGGTTTACGGCTAATCATGATGAGAACAGTTGGAATGGTACCGAGTTTGAAAAGTATGGTGACATGGCTAAATCTTTGGCGGCTTTCAGCCTCACTTGGAATGGAGTTCCCCTGTTGTATTCTGGACAGGAGTTAGGGAATCGTAAACGGCTAGAATTTTTTGAGAAAGATCAATTGGTGAAAGGGGAAGACGCCGAGGAATTAACCAGTTTTTATCAGACACTTTTACGTCTTAAACATAGTAATGCAGTGTTAAGGTCTGGAGATCCCTCGGTGGTTATCTATCGAATTAAAACCAGTGCTGATGATAAAGTTTTTTGTTATCTCAGAAAAAGAGGAGAGCAAGAAGTGCTAGTTGTGTTGAACTGGTCTGCAGAAAAAGATTTTCATTTTGAAATACTTGACGAGCGCGTGAAGGGTGTTTATCGTAATGTCTTTTCCAAGGCAGCCAATGATTTTACAACGGAAAAATACTTTGAAATGCAGCCTTGGGAGTATTTAGTGTATGAGAAATAATAATCTTCACTCCATAAAAAAAGCCGGCTCTTGAGAGACCGGCTTTTTTAAGACTGCAACTAAATTTTATTCTTCATCCTGCAAAATCGTAACGGGGTATCTGTACAATCCGTCATACCCATCATAGAAGCCTTCCAGGTTAAAGCTGGATCCTCGGAGGGATCCAATCGCTCTGCTAAGCTCCTCCACATTCTTGATAGTTACTCCATTGAGGCTGGTAATTACAAATTCTTCTTGCATGCGGGTACGGCTAAGCGGACCTCCCTTGTTTATTTTTTTCACGAGGACTCCTCCGGCAGCATCATTACGCTCCGTTAATTTTTTGTCGGCATTTCCTAATTCAGCGCCTAACAATTCTCCAAGACTGTTAGCAGCTACGTTGGCATAGCTTCCTTGTTCTGCCTTCAACGTAGCGGTGGATGTCATGTCTTTACCATCTCGTTTGAACTGAATAGTAATTTTATCGCCGGCATTTAAAGAAGCTACTGTTCCTTGTAGTTCGCTCCAGGAACTAATGGGCACATTATTTATCTTTTTTATGATGTCGCCTTTTTTAAGCCCTGCAGCTGCCGCAGCGCCATCTGGAGCTACAGATCCAATATAAGCACCGTCGGTAGAGTTGAAATTTTTATTGTCAGACATGATGCCTAGGTAAGGTCTCTTTACATCTCCAAACTTGATCAGGTCGTTTACAATCTTTTTGGCAAGATTAACAGGAATAGCAAAAGAGTAACCTGCATAGGTTCCATTAGGAGCATAAATAGCGGAGTTAATACCGATCAACTGTCCGTCAGTAGTTACTAAAGCTCCACCGCTATTACCTTGATTCACGGCCGCATCAGTTTGAATAAAAGACTCGATGGGGGCCTGGCTTTGATTCACTCCAATGGACCTTCCTTTGGCACTGATGATACCTGCAGTTACCGTGGTTTCCAAGGTGAGGGGATATCCAATGGCTAGCACCCATTGTCCCAGTTGTAAATTATCGGAATTGCCGTAGACCAAATAAGGGAAGCCGGTGCCATCGATTTTTAAAACAGCAATATCACTGTTGGCATCTTTGCCAATCACTTTTGCCTTGTATGTTTTTTTGTTGTTAAGGGTGACCGTGATCTCTTCGGCAACCCCATTGTTACCATCGGCAATTACGTGATTGTTCGTGATGATATAACCGTCATCACTAATCAATACGCCACTTCCTGAGGCTCTTTGTTCAGGCTGTATTTGTTGTAAACGAGGCATATTGAAGAACTGATCAAAAAAGTCATCGAACATCCCCCCGTTATTACGGGGAAGTTGATTGGTGATTCTTTTGGCTGGTGTTTTTGTTTTGATATGAACTACCGCCGGAACAGCCGCATTAGCTGCCTTCGTAAAATCAATCGCTGCATTATCCTGCGCGCCATTGAAAAAGCCAGCATAGTTAACAGGGGCTTTGCCGTCTGTGGATTGATAAAAACTGGCGGCCTGACGTTCGGAGATGATTTTTCCGTAGATCCAAACACTACTCACAGCGCTGACTGCGCTTACACCTACTACCAGTAGAAGTTGTTTCCATTTCATAGTAAAATTGCTTTTAGTAATAAGCCTTTTGTGGCTACTGCAAATTAATAAACTGTACGCGGAGACTTTTTATGCCGTGCTTTAGTTTAACATTTTTTTGTTGAGAAAGTCCAAGGTGTTAATTCCGTCAGCATAATCGTTAACGCGGGGGGATTGTCCACTTCCAAAAGAGATTCCTCCTTCGCCTACCAGGCACTGTAGGTCGGGGTGGGCGGCCAACTGTTC
>JBMSWW010000194.1:0-3084 GCA_049425065.1 Chitinophagaceae bacterium | reverse complement strand
AGTGGAGATAACCGCATTCATCACCCCCGAACTGCGGATATGCCGAACAAGTTTACGAGTGTCTAGCCCTGTGATTCCCACAATGCCATTGCGCTTCAGATACTCATCGAGACCTGAATCCGCCATTGGATTACTGTAATCATGTGAAAAATCTCGCACAATAATTCCGGCAACCATTACTTTGGCTGCTTCATCGTCACGGCTTGATGTACCATAATTACCAATGTGGGGATACGTCATCATCATCAGTTGACCGTGGTAACTGGGGTCCGTGAATATTTCCTGGTATCCGGTCATGCTGGTGTTGAAACACAGCTCGCCACCGGTTGTACCAGAAGCGCCGACAGAAAAGCCCTGTGCAATAGTTCCATCAGCGAGTGCCAAGAGTGCAGGTATGCGTGGTTTTAGGGACATGATCTATGAGTGTGATAGCGTTTGGGCAAAAAAAAATCCGACAATTCAATGAAATTGCCGGATTTAAAATGTTCGATACAAGATTTCTTTTTTGACGTGGATCTGAACTGGATCATGCTAGAACAAGGCATAAATGAAAGGCGCCAGGGCCGTGTTTCCAGTTACTACGATGAGAAGACCTAAGCTGATTAAGATAAAAACGATGGGAAGGAGCCAAAATTTCTTTCTGACTTTGATAAACTCCCAGAATTCAACCAGAATGTGAACTTTACTCATTAGCGATCTTTGTCGTATTACAACAAGATACAGAAAGGGGATTGCTAATTCAAGTTATGCTAAAGAAACAACGAAGACACAAAGGTAAACTACTTTAATAATTTCGGATCAACACTTTGGATAAATTGGATTACAGAATCAACCACAACTTTCGACTTTGCAGAACCACTTAATACTTTACTTATCATGCTGCTGTCTTGAGTGAGAAACTCATTGGCAACATCGCGATCTGTATATGCTTTGCCATTCGCTCCCCGCTTTCGAACTTTAGCCATCTCATAAGCAATACGTAGTTTATCTAAGGCTATATACATTGCGTTACCTCAAATTTTAGTGTAGATTCAATTTTATTGAATTCAATTTTTGTGACAATATTCGCATCAAAATAGCATAAATCTTCAAATGTTTTGCAACCTTTTCAAATAAAAAGACCTTGAATACACTAGCTATAAACATCAGAATTTATCGGAAGCAAAAAGGCCTGTCTCAAAGAGCATTAGGAAAACTTATTGGTGTTGATCACTCACACATCAGTAAGTGGGAAACGGGCAGTATTAATCCAGGTGCTGATAACTTAGTTAAATTAGCTCAGGTTCTTGGAGTTAGTACCTCCATCTTGATGGGGAATAGCATGATTCAGCCGAATTTTTTAGACCATGTACAGGAAGAGGTTCAGTCCTATTTTGAGCCTCACATGGTACGATTTAAGCCTCAGGAGATGTATTTTTTGAGAGACTATCTCAAATTACATGTTCAATTTATGAATAAGTATTTAGGGCAATTAACGGGCGACAAATAGGCCAAATAGTTCGATCTGATCACTTCTACAATTCTATCACAGTTACACCCGGTCCACCTAAATCCCATCGAGGGGTATAGAATTTCTTAATACCCGTACCTCTACTCGATAGATGGTCTTGAACGACCTTTCTGAGGACACCATCCCCTTTCCCATGAATGATTTCGACCTGATGCAGTCCTGTTTGAATAACATCATCTATATATCGGGTCACTTTTTTTTCTGCTTCATCAAGCCGTAGGCCCCGGATGTCAAGAGTTGGTGGTACTGATACAGGAATGGGCATCGAAGCTGAAGATAATACCCTCACTTTTGGCTGCACCGATTTTTGAGTTTGTTCAGTTACTTTTACCAGCTTATCGATTCTGGTTTTCATTCGCATTCCATTCACAAAAACGATCGCCTCCTTACCCTTGAGTTCCAGTAATTCACCGGTACTCTTTCCATCTAAAAACCGAATCATATCGCCCGGAATGGGAGGTTCGCCGGAGACCTCCAAAATGCGTTTTTCTTCTATTTCCTGGAGTTCCGTTTCGACATGAGTAACAGTCTCTTTGAGTTTTTTTCTGACATTTTTTACCTGGTCTTTATCGCCACCACTTTTTTTGGCTTGTTTGATGGCTTCATCCACCTGTTTTTGAGCTCCTAGGACGATGTTTTTAGCCTCCTGAAGCGCCTTTTGTCTTAGTTTAGTCTGCTCATTCAGAATGGCCTTCTGTTTTGTTTCAAGCTCTGCTTTCTTTCTTTCAGTCTCCTTTAGAATGATACCTGATTGAAAAGCCATCAAATCAGCTTCTCTTGTTTTCGTTTGCAACTCGAGGATGAGAGATTCAACACGACTCTTGGATCGACCTATTTTTGACCGGGCAGCGTCCAGAAACTGTCGATTAACCCCAATTCGTGCTGCAATCTCAAAGGCATAGCTACTTCCGGGAACGCCCTTGCGAAAAATATAAGTCGGTGCCAGACTTTGAGGATCAAACTCCATGGATGCATTCACGGCATTGGGATGGTCATGGGCAAAGATTTTCAGATGTCCATGGTGGGTAGTAGCAAGCACCAATACCCCTCGCTGGATCATCTCCTCCATAAAAGCCTGATACAACGCAGCACCTTCTTCAGGGTCAGTACCTGTTCCCGCTTCATCGATCAATACCAGACTTCCCGCTTTCGCTTCTTTAAGGGTATCTCGCATCCAGGTAAGGCGAGATGAAAATGTCGAAAGGTCTTGTTCCACCGATTGATCATCCCCTAAATCAACATACAAACGATCAAAAACAGGGATTTGAGTGCCATCAGATACCGGAATAGCATAGCCACTTTGTAGCATGATCACACATAAGCCCAGTGTTTTTAAAGCGACAGATTTACCTCCTGCATTAGGTCCAGTAATCAATAAGCAGCGCTCCTCGGCTTCAAGGCTCAAATTTAAAGGCACCACTTCCACCACGCGCTGCGCGTCTCGTAAATTTTTAAGCAATAAATGAGGGTTTTTGGCTTGAATAAGCTCCAACGAAGCGGAACCCCACTCGGGGATTCTCCCTGACATTCGATTGCTCAACCGGGCTACAGCATGAATAAGATCTAATTCACCA
>JBMSWW010000193.1:0-3114 GCA_049425065.1 Chitinophagaceae bacterium | reverse complement strand
TATTAAAAGTGACGGCCAGAGATCAGGCGGGTGTGATTATGGCATTCAAACATCAAAATCTCGATATTTGCGGCGTCCAGTTTCATCCGGAAAGTGTATTGACTCCTCAAGGAAAAGCCATCCTGAGCAACTGGTTGTCTTCCTAAAAAAATAACATGAATACAAAAGTTTGTGGCATTACCACTTTTAAACAATTACAACAGCTAGACGGTTTGGAAATCGATATGGCAGGGCTTGTTTTTATCCCCGGTTCTCCCTGGTATGCTGGTGAAACACTTTCCGCCAAAGAAGTAAGCAAGGCTGATTTTGATCTAAAGAAGGTTGGTTTAATGTATAACCCCTCATTAAGCGATGCTCTAGATATCATCGATGCTTACTAATTAGATGTGGTGCAACTTTGCGGACAGGAAAGTCCGGAGCTCTGTGATGATCTTAGTACAGAAGTAGAAGTGATTAAGTTGTTTTATATTGGGGAGGACGTAACAAATATCGATGAGTTAGTGAAAGACTATGATGGAGCTTGTGATTACTATCTCTTTACAGGACCTGTTTCAACCCCCGCAGAATTCTATGGAACCCCTTTTGATTGGACGCTATTACAATCGGCAAGAATAGAAAAACCTTTTTTATTGGGAGGGGGAGTCACTTCAGCGGATGCTTCTCGACTTCGAGCATTTGCGCATCCCGATTTTTTTGGTGTCGATTTGGACACCGCCTTTGAAACAGCACCCGGTGAAAAGGATTTTAAGTCACTATTGCAGTTTAGACAACTGATCAAGTAATTAAAAATTTAGCCATGCATTTTTGTCGTCCATATATTTTTACAATAGTACTCCTGGTTTTTATAAGCAGTGGTTCTTTTGCACAAAATACCCAAGGGTTCTCTATTAAGGGGAAGCTGCTAGGTTTTGCAGATAGTGTGGGGGTGCAATTGATGCGCAATGGAGAAAATGCGCCTTTTCTCACTAGTGTAATGCGCAAAGGTGAATTTATCTTGGAAGGAAAGTTAGTAGAACCTACGTTGGTGTTTTTATTGGTAAGCGATCAACAACCTGTTGAAATTTTTCTCGAGAACGCTGATTTTGAAGTGAGTGGTGCCAAGGGAAATATTTATGAATGGAGGATCAAGGGGGCACCTTCGCATGATTTGTTTCGTCAATTTGTGAATGGATTTATGCCCTATGTTCAGTTGCGTAATAATCAGGCTACAGAATTGAATACCCAGGGAAATACAACTTCTAGAGATAGTTTACTGCTTGCCTATAATCAAACGAATGAGATTATGCAACGTCAGATTGATGCCTTGGTACAAAAAGAGCCTGCTTCATATGTTACTTCATTTGTGCTGGCGGTTACCTATGGTTTTTCTAATGATCCTTTGTTGCTTGAAAAAAGATACCAACAATTAGCGCCGGCTATTCAAAATGGCCTAGTAGGCAAACAGATCAATAGTATTATTCAAGACAGTAAAATTGGCGCCATCGGTTCGCAGGCCATCGATTTTTCACAGCCCGATACTTTAGGTAAAATGGTGTCACTCTCCTCTTTCCGTGGCAAATTTGTACTAGTAGATTTTTGGGCAAGCTGGTGTGGTCCTTGTCGACAGGAAAACCCTAACGTGGTATACAATTATCAGAGGTTTAAATCAAAAAACTTCACTATTCTGGGTGTTTCGTTGGATAGAGAAGACATGCGCGCAAAATGGATGGAAGCCATTCGAAAAGACAGATTGACTTGGACGCAGGTGAGTGATTTAAAGTTTTGGAATAATGAAGCTGCCAAACTTTATCGCGTAACAGGAATTCCTTACAATATGTTGGTGGATCCTGAGGGGAAAATTGTGGCTAAGAATTTACGAGGCCCTGAGCTGGAGGCTACGCTCTGCAAATTTTTAGGGTGTGACTGAATCAATTAGAATCCCAGCACGTCTTTCATGGAGTACACTCCCTTCTTGTTAACCAAAAACTCAGCCGCAAGCACTGCTCCTGCTGCAAAACCTTTACGGCTATGCGCGGTGTGGATGATCTCAATATCATCGACTACGGAAGAGTATTTTACATGGTGTGTGCCAGGTGCCGGATCAATGCGCTGACTTATTATCTCCAGATCTTCTGGATTCTCACTAATGTCATTCACCCATTGTTTTTTTCGGTCAATTGCTTGCAGTATTTGTTCGGCTAATGTTATGGCCGTGCCGCTGGGGGCATCCTTTTTCTGCGTATGGTGAATCTCTTCGAGAATTACTTCGTACGAAGACTGAGGGGCCATTAAAGCTGCTAGTTTTTTATTGAGTTCAAAAAACAAATTCACGCCCACACTAAAGTTGCTGGCATAGAGTAGGGAGCCTTGTTGTTGCTTACAAATATTTTCAATAGAAGGTAGTTCCGAAGTCCATCCGGTAGATCCGCAAACTACAGGGATACCTGCCTGGAAGCAAAGCAGGATATTCTCTTTTGCAGCATGAGGAGTAGTGAATTCGATGGCTACTTGCGCTTCACGTAATTCTTCTATTCGTAATGTGTCACGTGATTCAGTATTTACACGCAAGACAATTTCATGTCCTTTTTGAAGGGCAATTTCTTCGATGGCTTTGCCCATTTTGCCATATCCAATTAACGCTATTTTCATAGATAAGGTACTGCAATTTACGTGAACAGTTTATTTCCCGATCTGCAATTGCAAACTAATTCCGTTTGTTCTCGCAATATCACTGTAGCCTGGTTTAATACGTAAACTAAGATCGGGACTTACATCAAAACTTTTAAGGTGTGCGTCTACTGCTGCATCTACTACATTCAACCCCCAAAGCAACATGAAAAAGAGCACAGTGTAATCCACGTCTCTTCGAAACTGATTTCTGTAATAGCGTAGATTTTCTTCGGGAAGTGGTTTAAGGTTGGGTTTGATCAGCGCAAATAGGGCAGAATCTGTTCGATTCACCCGCATATTGTATTTCACTCGGTAGGCAAAGCGAGTGTCCTTGTAGTTGGTGAGATTGTAGAAAAATACACTTCCGCAAACCCCTAAGCCTCCGTAAACAACAGGCAGTTTCCAATATTTTTTATTGTAGATCTGTCCCAATCCCGGAAGGATAGCGGATCGGAAGGCTGCCTT
>JBMSWW010000192.1:0-3160 GCA_049425065.1 Chitinophagaceae bacterium | reverse complement strand
TATACACCACCATTCTTCCTCCCGGCAAGGCAAAGGCATTGACCGTTTCACCCTCCACTACCTATATTCGAATAGAATACTTTGTTTCGACCTTTAAGGCTGCAAAGAACTCGTTCACCAAGCGACTGGCCACCGTATCCTCCAACTGAGCCAGCCCCATCGACTCGTAAGCACTATCCCCTAACTGTCGCTCAGTTTTTCGGGAAACCACCGAACCCATTTCTTCCGCTAGCCAGGGAATTACCAAAAAATAAACCAGCGCTGCCACTAATAGAAGCGATCCAAGAATACCCACTGTACGTTTGAGACTGCCCGTCTTTTTCCGTGTAAACCATGATTTTCGGGCTTCATTAAATAGTTCCTCCCAATATTCATAAGCATCCCGTCCCGGAACTCTTAATTCTGCCTTGGAAATGGGATCTACAAAACGGCTACATTGCTCAGCCGCCAAATAACTGCCCTCAATTGCATTGACTTTCCAATCCAGCCGAATCGGAACCTTTTGCGCGTCCAAATAGCCGATACTAAGCAATTGATCGGATAACATGGCAGTGGCCTCTGTGGGAGGGGCAAAGAAACCAGTGTAAAATTGCCCGGAATAGGTCTTCATAGAGAGGTTTAAAATATAAAGATAAGCAAGGCAACTTTTCAACCTTAAATTTGCAGGATTCCTATGGTACAAGCTTATAATTTTTTAGCCTCTTGGCAGCTGTTTCCCGAAAAAGGGAGCTATGAAAAAGGAGACCGTCCTAAAAGTGGCATCTATAAAGTTGAAGCCGTAGAAGGAAAGAAAGAATTAAAAATATTTCACAATTGGGTGAGCCTGGAGAACCAAGCATTTTCTTCTGGCTATACTTTACCTGCTGATGGCGACCTCAATGCATTTGAAAATACCGCCCTCGCAGAAAAAGTCCAGGTAGTAATTCCCGATGGGATTACAATGGAAGTACATTTCTACAAAGGAGGAGAAGTGATTCTTCATATTGTGCATGATATTATGCCCAATGGTTATATGCGCATTACCCAACAAGGACGTCAGGAGGATGGTAAGCCTTATACCAATGTGGAATACTTTCACAAACAGTTGAGTGTGCTCCCCTATTCTGCTTCTGTTTCGGGTGCGGTGATAAAACCTACAGAAGAAGGAGTAATTAAACATAAGGCTCTCACCGCGATGGAAGAGCAGACCAATATGCAATTGGATCAGATCCGTAAACAAATTGAATTACTAGCGCTACAAGCCCAAGAGATTCAAAAGAGAAAAGAGCTGTCGATGATGATCTATGAAGCCAAACTCTCTTTTAAACCCAACATAGGGCAAGTATATTATCTCTATGAGAAAAAAGATGAGACGCATATGCTATCGTTGGTGTCTCCTAAAGAATGGGGAATATCCGGACCTTTTAAAAAATTTGTAGCCGCTGTTCAATTGTTAGCCGATCATACTTGGAAAGAACTCTAGTATAAATACTATGACAAAACTCTCAGTCAATATCAATAAAATTGCCACCTTGCGTAATGCCAGAGGGGGAAACAATCCTGACGTAATACAAGCCGCTATGGACGTGCAGCGATTTGGTGCCGATGGCGTTACCGTACATCCCAGACCCGACGAGAGACATATTTTCTATGACGATGTTCGTGCCATCAAGAATATCATCACCACAGAATTCAATATTGAAGGCAATTGTCGCGAACAAAAATTTATTGACCTAGTACTGTCCACTAAACCTACACAGGTAACCCTAGTACCCGATGAAGAGGGGCAATTAACTAGTGATCATGGATGGGATACCGTTAAGCATCACGACTATTTAAAAGAAATAATCCCTGTTTTTAAATCGGCCGGCATTCGCGTAAGCATTTTCGTGGATCCGATTCCTGAAATGATTCTTGGTGCCAAAGAAACTGGCACTGATCGCATTGAGCTCTATACAGAATCCTATGCCCGACTTTATCATGAGGGCGCAGAGCATAAAGCTGTTGAGCCTTATGTGAAAGCAGCAACACTAGCACGCGAATTATCATTAGGAATTAATGCGGGACATGATCTTGATTTCAACAACCTTCATTTCTTTCATCAATCCATTCCTTGGGTAGAGGAAGTTAGCATCGGCCATGCCCTGATCTGTGATGCTTTGTATTGGGGACTGGAAAATACCATTCAGTTGTACAAAAGACAACTGGAAAATTAACGCAACTTTTCTGCTATCAATTGTAACACTTCTTGGGATGCACCAGGAGAAAACCAAGTAGTAGCCGGATCTCGTTTAAACCAGGTCATTTGTCGCTTGGCATATTGACGCGTATTGATCTTTATTTTTTCTACCGCTTCTGTTAATGAAATTTCTTGATTCAAATAAGCGAATAGTTCTGCATAACCCACTGTTTGCAGCGCATTGAGAGATGCAAAAGGCAACAGCAATTTTACTTCTTCCAATAATCCCTGCTCCATCATGAGATCAACCCGGGTATGAATGCGCTCTACCAATTCTTGTCGTGGCAGCTCAATCCCAATGGAGATCACCGTAAAATCACGCACTTGTTTCTCTTGATTGCGATACTGCAAAATGCTTTGCCCGGTGGCGGTAACTACTTCCAAGGCACGTAGCATCCGCTGTGGATTTTTCATTTCGCCCGCCACGGCAAAGACAGGATCTTTTTCTAGCAGCGTAGCCACTAGCCAATCCATTCCGTTTTTTTCATAGTTACTGACCAGAGCCGCACGAATGGAGGGGTCTATAGCAGGAAGGGGATCCATGCCCTTGGCAAAAGCATTCCAATAGAGACCTGTGCCTCCCACCATTACGATAACTTGATGCGTCTCGAACAGATTCTTTGTTAATTGCAAAGCATACTCCTCGTACCATGCGGCATTGAGTGGCTCGTGAATAGAATGACTGGCAATGAAATAATGTTTTACTTCGGACAGTTCTTCTTCTAAGGGTCTGGCTACTCCAATGCGTAGCTCCTGATAGCATTGCCGACTATCAAAGGAAATAATCTCTGTCTTAAAATGTTTAGCAAGGGTAATTGCCAACGATGTTTTGCCTACGGCCGTAGGACCCACAACTTGTATAATGAACTTTTTTGAAGACATAATACCGGTGCCTTAAAGGGAGTTTAGAATTCTTCTTCTCCCCCGGCCTCTTCCTCGAAC
>JBMSWW010000191.1:0-3171 GCA_049425065.1 Chitinophagaceae bacterium | reverse complement strand
TTTGATCATAGATGACCATATTGGGTTTTATTATTTTTTTCAAATTAAGGAATATATATTTAAATAAAATTTGAAATCGAAATATCTTAAGCCCTCCTGTGGTTGAGCCCGCACAGCCACCAATAAACATTAAAAACAAGAAAAGAACAGAAGCATAATTTCCCCAGTTTTCAAAATTATCACTGACATAACCAGTACCGGAGATTATGGAGATAGTATTAAAGCTAATTGTTGATAATTGATGAAACATATCGCCATCAATGTAGTTTCTCGCAAAATAATAAATCATGATGATCGAGATAATGAGAATTAACAAAAAAAGTCTTACCTGATGGTCTTTGATGATATTGAAAATATTAGTCACCGTCGTTTGGGCTAAAAGTAAAAAGGGGATACTTCCAATAATCATAAAAATAATTGCGATATTCAAAATGGAATTGCTTTGAAAATAAGCAAAGGAATCATTGTGCGTGGAAAACCCTCCTGTAGAAATCGTCGTAAAGCTATGAGCAATGGCATCAAATAATATCATCCCGTTAAAGTAGTAAAGGGTGGTGAGCAGTAAGGTTAAAGCTACATAGACTAAAATGATTTTAGAGACGACGGAGGAGATTTTAGGTAAAAATTTTTCATAAGGGTCGTCACCTTCGAGGTGGAAGAGTTGCATTCCGCCAATTCGAAGAAAAGGTAAAATCACCAGAGCAATCACCACGATTCCAATTCCCCCTAACCATTGCAATAACGCTCGCCAAATCAAAATTCCTTTGGGAAGTTCATCTAAGTTATTAAGAATGGTCGCTCCTGTTGTGGTGATACCACTAATGGACTCAAACAAGGAGTCGACAACGGAAAGACTGGATTGAGTATAGATAAAAGGTACCGCACAAAGAAGTGAGAGTAAAATCCAGGAAAGAGAAGTGATAATAAATGCCTCTTTGGTTGAAATTTTCAGGTCCACATTACGGTTAGTAATCACTAAGGATCCTCCCACAATGAGGTAGAGTAGAATAGGGACAGCGTAAGACTGCCAGGACTCGGTTTGGTAAATAATTTCAGTTACAAGGGGTATGAAAAGAAGAAATCCCACTGTGCAAATAACAGTTCCTCCAACTAAGGCGATGGGTTTGAAATTAAACATTAATGATTAATGAAAGTTTTTTTTATTATAAGGGCTATCCAAAGAAAAGGCGGGGATATCAATTTTTATTTGCTCTCCGTTATTTTGGGACATCAGATAAAAACCTTGCATAATGCCATTTGTGGTTTTCAAAGGGGTGCCACTCGTATATTCAAAACTTTCTCCTGGCTGCAGGATAGGAAATTCTCCGACTACCCCTTCGCCTTGCACATTCATAATTTTTCCATTGGCATCAATAATTACCCAATTGCGCTGATGGAGTTTAATGGTACTGGTACTTAAGTTTTTAATATTCACCTGATAAGCCCATACATAGTGGCTTTCTTGGGGAGAAGATTGATCATCGAGAAAATAAGGAGTGACGGTTACCGTTACACCTTTGGTGGTTTTAGAATACATTGAGGTCAATATACCCCATTTAAGGGGTATATTGAAATAAATTGATTTTTTAAAATAAGCCTTGGATTAAGCCGTTTTCATCCAACATAATAGAGTTCGCGCTTGGTACTTTTGGAAGTCCCGGCATGGTCATGATTTCACCGGTGACCACCACGATAAAGCCTGCACCAGCTGAGAGTCTCACTTCCCTCACCGGAACTGTAAATCCAGTAGGAGCACCTCGTAGAGCTGGATTAGTGGAAAAACTGTACTGCGTTTTAGCAATACAAATCGGAAGCTTCCCGTAACCGCTTTCTTCAAAGCCTTTGAGTTGATCTCTAATGGCTTTATCAATAACGATATCATCGGCTCGGTAGATTTTTTGTGCCACCGCTCTGATTTTATCTTCTAAAGACATGTCATCGCTGTAGGTAAAGGTGAACTTCGAAGTATCACTGGACTCTGCAATTTTGACGACTTCTTCGGCTAATTCTTTTGTCCCTTTGCTACCATTTGCCCAGTGAGAACAAAGAACAGCTTTCACACCTAATTTATTACAACCATCTGAGATAACTTTACTCTCTGCTTCGGTATCCAACGTGAAGCTATTAATGGCCACGATAGGTTGTAAGCCAAATGATTGAATATTTTCAATGTGACGCTGAAGGTTTGCAAAACCTTTTTCGACAGCTGCAACATTTTCATTGTTGAGGTCAGCTTTTTCGACACCGCCATGCGATTTCAGCGCTCTGACGGTTGCCACAATCACAACTGCGTTTGGAGTCAAGCCCGCTTTACGACATTTAATATCTAAAAACTTTTCTGCACCTAAGTCCGCACCAAAGCCTGCTTCAGTCACCACATAGTCTGCAAGTTTTAAACCAGTTTGCGTCGCAATCACAGTATTACAACCATGCGCAATGTTGGCAAAAGGGCCGCCATGAATAATGGCAGGATTATTTTCTAACGTTTGAACGAGGTTAGGCATCAAAGCGTTCTTTAAAAGAACGGTCATCGGGCCATCACCCTTTACATCTCTTGCATAAATCGGAGTTTTATCTCTTTTGTAGGCAATAATAATATCACCGATTCTTTTTTGAAGATCTTTGATGCTAGTCGCAAGACAAAAGATAGCCATAATCTCGGAAGCTACGGTAATATCAAATTTGTCTTCACGAGGAAAACCATTCGAGATACCTCCTAAGTTGACGTTCACTTTTCTTAAGGCGCGATCACCTAAGTCGACGACACGACCCCAAGTAATTCTTCTTTGATCGATTCCGAGTTCATTGCCCCAATAAATATGATTATCAATTAATGAGGAAAGAAGATTATGAGCTGAGGTAATAGCATGAAAGTCACCGGTAAAATGAAGGTTAATTTCTTCCATAGGTACGACTTGAGCGTATCCACCGCCCGCAGCGCCACCTTTCATTCCAAAGTTAGGGCCAAGGCTGGGCTCTCTTAGGCATACAATGGATTTTTTACCAATGGCGTTTAGGCCATCATTTAACCCCACAGATGTGGTGGTTTTTCCTTCTCCTGCTGGAGTAGGATTAATGGCTGTTACAAGAATTAACTTACCGTTAGGATTAGATTGACTTTTTTCAATAAAATCAAAATTAATTTTAGCTATATCATGACCATAAGGAATA
>JBMSWW010000190.1:0-3172 GCA_049425065.1 Chitinophagaceae bacterium | reverse complement strand
TAATCACCGGACTACAGTTCAATGTGAGTAAATACGATATCAAAGCTTTTAATTATCCCACCGAAGTAGCCACTATTGCCTTAGTAAATTCCTGGGGTGGACCTACTGCTGTTTCTACCGTAACCAGTTTTCGAAGCAACGGATTTATAAGTCGTGCTAAATGGTTACGCAATTATTACTATTCTATTTCCATGCCCATTGGTTTTGAATGGCGCGTACTCGGCAAAAAGCACAATCACTGGGGCATCGGTGCCACTGCACAACCTACTTATGTAGTGGGCAACCGCTCCTATATCATTTCGATGGATTATCAGAATTATGCGGAAGTACCTTACCTGATTCGTAAATGGAATTTGAATCTTGGATTCGAAACCTATTTCAAATTCAACCTCGGCAAATAAGATTTTCGCATTGGCCCTCAAATACGCTATCAGGCATTTTCCAGCTTCAAAAAAGGGTATCCTATGCAAGAGAATTTATATGATATGGGTGTTAAGCTGGGTATGCAATTTGGCAAATAAGTTGGCGAGGAATTCCTCTAATTTTGCGGGATGAAGAAGCTATCCACCTTGGCAGTTTCGCTAAGCCTCACCTTTGTTTTGCTAGTTGCTTGTAAAGGAGAAGAAAAGAATTATGTCTCCATTCCATCTTTAATAGAAGAACAGGTAGCCCATATAGACACTTCTCTATATTCTATTACCAAATACATCTATAAGGGGACCGATACCATTCCAGTGGATACTTTCTATATCCGTCGCGAGGACTTCCGCAACGAGGCTTATGCTTTTTTACAATTACCGGATCTATCCCTGTCCAAACTGGCCAAGCGATTCAATGAAGAAAGCCGCTACGACGAATTGTTGAAGCGCGTAATCCTTACCTATACCCCGAAAAATGCCAAAGAGGAAGATTGGCAAAAGTTCGAAGTGATGATTGCTCCTGAACCCGCCACCGGAGACAAGGTCACCACCATTCTTGCTAACAAAGTAGTCAACAACCGAAAGGGTTTATTGCAAGAAGATATGCTTTGGATGATGGGCCATAGCTTTCAGGTAACACGTATTGCTCAATTACCAGGAGAAGAAGCGGTCACTACTACATATAAAGTGATCTGGAACGATCAAAATTAGCATGACTCCTACACAGTTCCAGCATATCGCCCCTGGTTTACCCACTGAGCCTGGCATCTATAAATACTACGATGCCAAGGGAGAATTACTCTATGTAGGCAAGGCCAAACATTTACGTAAACGCATAAGCTCCTATTTCAACAAGCAGGTAGACAATTATAAAACACTTGAGCTAGTCAAAAAAATTGACCGCATAGAATTCACGATTGTCAACTCCGAGCAAGACGCCTTTCTCTTGGAAAACTCATTGATCAAAGAGTTTCGTCCTCGCTATAATATTTTATTGAAAGATGACAAGACGTATCCCTTCATTGTTATTCGCAATGAGCATTTTCCCAGAGTATTTCTAACCCGTCACAGAATAAAAGATGGTTCTACGTATTTAGGGCCATTTACTTCGGTATATAGCATCCGTGAATTACTCACCTTCATTCGGCAAACCATTCCATTGCGTACTTGTACGCTGGATCTTACTCCTAAAAAGATTGCGGCCGGTAAATATAAAGTTTGTCTTGAATACCATTTAGGTAACTGCAAAGGGCCGTGCGAAGGGCTACAAAGCACTGAATCCTACGAGGAAGGGCTGCAACAAGTAAAAGATATTTTAAAAGGACAGTTATCTACAGTAGTTCGACAATTGGAAAAAGAGATGAAGGGACTGGCCACTGAACTAGCTTTTGAAAAAGCCGCACAATTAAAAAAGAAGATCGAATATCTTAAAAATTATCAGGCCCGCTCGGTGATTGCCAATAGTACCACTACCAACGTGGATGTATTCTCAATTAGCAAAGGAGAAACGGCCTGGGTAAATTACCTAATGGTACGAAATGGTGCCATTATTCAAACGCATACTGTAGAATTAGCGATTCAGTTGGATGAGAGTCCTGAGGAGATTTTAGCCTTCGCCATTGCACAGCTACGCGAAAACTTTGATAGCGATGCTGAAGAAATTATTATTCCTTTTGCCATTGACTATCCCGATGCCTCCCTCAAACTAACAGTCCCTAAGGGGGGCGATAAAAAGAAATTACTCGAACTCTCTGAAAAGAATGCCACTTATTTTATCAATGATGTGAAGAGAAAAGAGCGATTGCAGTTGTATAAAAAAGAGGTGGATACCGAGAAATTACTCAGCGACCTGCAACAAGATCTGCAGCTACCTTCCCTGCCCGTGCATATTGAATGTTTTGACAACTCTAATTTCCAAGGAAGCTTTCCGGTATCGGCAGTAGTATGTTTTAAAAACGGTGTGCCCAGCAAAAAAGATTATCGAAAATTCAATGTAAAAACAGTAGAGGGTATCAATGATTTTGCCACCATGAAAGAAGCGGTACATCGTCACTATAAACGTATGCAGGAGGAAGAAACTCCCCTTCCTCAGCTAGTGATCATTGACGGAGGCAAAGGACAATTAGGCGCCGCCCAAGAAGCAATCAACGAACTGGGGCTGCAAGGAAGCCTTACCTTGATAGGCCTTGCTAAAAACGAAGAAGAACTCTTTTACGCAGGAGATAGTCAGTCCCTGAAACTACCCTACAACGGCAGCAGCCTGCTTTTTATTCGCCGTATCCGTGACGAAGTGCATCGCTTTGGAGTTACTTTTCACCGTCAACAACGTAGCAAGGGTACCTTTAAAAATGAATTGCAGGAGATCCCGGGTATCGGTGCCCATACGGCCACTCAGCTATTAAAACATTTTCGTTCCATTAAAAATGTAGTGGCCGCTAAAGAACCAGAATTAATTAAAACAGTTGGCACCGTCAAGGCCAAGAAGATCATCGCTTATTTCCACAAAAAAAATCCCAGCCACTTATCGTAACCGGGATTTCAAATTATATCAGACTTTTTTAGTAAGACCAGAGGTCCTGCTCAAAGTTGAAGATCTTTTCTTTGATATTATCACCTTCCAGCAATTGCAGGATAGGATCCTTGATATAGTTACGAATCAGTTTGTTCTGCGGATTATCGATAGTGGACTTAACGATATAGCTGCTGAACATGCGGCTTTCAAATAATTCTTCCCAAGTCATACGATTCTGGCC
>JBMSWW010000189.1:0-3185 GCA_049425065.1 Chitinophagaceae bacterium | reverse complement strand
AGGAATAATACTGGTAAAATGTAGGATACGCAAGGCGATAATGCTATCAACAGATACACGTTTACGCCTTGAAGACATTTGCAATCGGATTGCTGACCATCAGGAAGTCTCTTTTGAGGAGATGACATGGGCTCAGAAGTGGTCAGACCATAATCGCGTGGCTCAGCGGCTGCTGAATCAGGCAAGGAGAGTAGCTGCGCAGGGAAAGCCCCTTAAGGGCTCCTTAGACGATCTCTTTAACTATCTTGATCTTGGCGACCCGGATCCATCTAATCATTTGATTGGACCCCAAGATCCAGGGGAACTAGGATTATGGTTTACGCAGGACAAAAGAGATGATTGGCGCCAGCACGACTGATAGGTCGCGTAAGCAAATAAAAAAGGGAGCTATTGCTCCCTCCGATCCATCTCGAACACTTTAGAGTTCCGGTCTTCGCGTAACAGCAATAACCTCTCCGATTGTAAGTTCGGCAGCAATTTTGTCGCGAGCATCCTCGTAACAATAAGCATCGACCTCTTTGTAATCGACTTGCCTGCCATGACAGACTTGAACGACATAAGTTGACATAGGTTTAGCGCTGTTTGAGCATTTCATCGGCAAGCATGTAGCTTAATGATGCTACAGTTTCATGGATGTCAAGTTCGCAATCAGCCGCAAAGCGTTCAAAGTCTTTGTCAAAATACCGTTGAACAAAAAATTCAAACGCTTGCATGGCGTACTCATCACGAAGCCACTTCATCTCTTCATTCATTGTAAGAGCCCTCACATGCCTTAAAAGCCGCTTCGCCATAGGAAGGGACCTTGGCCTTGGCCTGACTAGTAATTTCATAAAAAGCAAGAATGGGTTTGCTTTCAGACATAAGCAAAAGAATCTGGCATTTCAGTTTATCGATAATCGATGTTCGGGTTGTGAATTCTCATCTCAGGCAAGCCCTCTACTGAGGATTCTTTTTCCTCTATGACGGCTCCTTCCTTCCAGTCAATCTCTAATTCATCCATAGCCGCATGGAACTCTTCTTCTGCGATATCAATCGCCATCTTAATTTTGTAATCAATATAGCGTTCTTCTAGCCAAAAAAGAAGGGCAAATATTAAAAAATTCAGTACAGGGTTAGGAGTTTTACAGGTATCGTAAATACCCTTGAATGTATTTAATTTTAATTTGGTTGGTTTTGTTTCTACATCATCCCAGATCGTTCCATTGTTGGCCATGGTCTTTACCCTCCTGGCGATGGATAAAAGTTTTTAACTCATGCAGATAAACACGTAACATTTCAGCTTTTTGAATATGCCAGGGGTCCCGCGACTCAAAATAGAGACGCATATGCTCGTCAATAGCTTTTAGTATTTGGTGTATTGGGGCATTCCACGCCTCACGATGAGGCGTATTGAATTCGCGTTTTGACATTTTAGGGACCCCCTTAATAGAGTCCCATATTCACTAAACAGGTTGAATTAATAATTGTGTGCTTGCATCCAGTGCAAATGGGCCAGACGGAGCGGTATAGGTATTTTGAGCCAAGGGATAACGAGCTATACTGCTAATTCTTACTTGTGAGATATAGCCACGAAATCGTGGGAACGAAGTTGGAAATTGCGCACCAAGTGTTATGGGCGTATTATCGAGAAAATCTGCAGGAATGGCAATTCCATAATTGTCAGCACTAAGATTAAATCCTACCGCTGCACCATTTGCAAACATTTTAAATTGTCCTTCAACAAAAACGATGGCGAAATGATTCCAAGCGTTCTGATTAAAATAATTTGTCGATGAAAAAGTATTGCCATTAAAAGCAACAGCGGAGCCGCCATTAAAGAAGGTAACCTGAGGACTGGCCTGCGTCGCCGACGCGGTTGAGCCGAACTCCATTCTTTGAGTTGTTTCATAACCCCTAAGGCACATAAAAGGTCCTTTAGTGCTGGCATTTGCAAGATCTGCATGATAAAACTGATACTCTATGGTCCAACTACCACTACGGGTATTCATGTAATATCCGCTGTTACTGAAAGAAGCGGGCAATCCAGTAATTGCAGTATTTGAGGGGGTAGCGGGATCATAAAAAATAGATTTTGCAAACCCAGTGTCAACTGTAGCCGTCGATGTTGGAACGGATGGAAGATTTGTCCCAATTACTTTTTCTACGACGCCCGTTGCCACCACTGGAGGAGTTTTAAACCCAAAGGCTCTCGCCGAACCCATGCCAAAAGATAATGGACTCATGATTTAAATATGATTAGTGCTTGCTGCGCCATAAGTGCGTATTGAATTATTGTTGTCTCTAAGTATGGTAAAAGTTAAGATGTCAGTTCCACCATTGCTTCCGCTGGGCGATGTGCCCCCCTGCCATCTCACATTGGTACTACTTTGACCATTAATTTTTACGCCGCTTCCGTAATCCTGCCCTGTTTGACCGATTAGAATTAAAGTAACTGTTATTACTCTATTTCTTTCTGTTGGAACATTTGTGAAATTCCAAGTGGTTATGGATGCATTTGGATCACCAGTGTGAATATTCGATATCGACAAATCTATAGTAAGTTCGCCAGAGGATATACCGAGAGATTGATCATAAGTCGAATTTGGATTAATCGCCTCTGACGATTTTTGGATTTGCAAGAGTCCGCTCGAAAAAGCATTACCGGCAAATGTCGGGTCTACGATGGGAGCCTTGATGTCTAACTGCTCGTTTACCGTGAGACTGCCATTTATGACAGTGCTGCCATAGTTCACGGTTGAACCGAGACCCGTCACATCATATTCGTATACGTCATCATTTTGCTGTCCAATAGTATAAACTTTAGTGCAGTCTGGCTTTACATAAATTCCGAATGCACTATTGTCCTGTGTTACGGTTTTTGTTATTGTAGATCCACTAGAAGTGGTCCATGGTACGCCAAAAGGGTAAATTCTTACAGTAGTTCCACCAATGGTGACCAAAAATCGTCCGTCTTGCGTCCAACGAAAATCGTTTGTACCACTGCCCACTTGAATACTAAGAAAAGTTGTCTGGGCTGTTGTTATATCCCATGGTGTGGATAAAGTATATTCATAAATTTGATTATAATTACCACCAACGAAATACATTTTACTTCCATCTTCTTTAAAGTATATTCCATGTGGAGATGCATCTCTAGATGCTATATCAAAATTACCTCTACATGAAAAGTTTGATTTAGTCATAGG
>JBMSWW010000188.1:0-3188 GCA_049425065.1 Chitinophagaceae bacterium | reverse complement strand
CTTCGCCAGGGCGCATCGAAACATAGGTGTCCAAGATCCAAGACATTTCGCGTTCACCAGTTCCGTAATCAGGAGCAGGAACGTCGATTCCAGGTCCTATAAAATTCTTAGTGATCAATTCAGAAGTATAGCGACGTGTAATACGCTCTAATTCTTTAACAGAATATTTGCGGGGATCAATCTTAATACCCCCCTTTCCTCCACCGAAAGGAACATTCACGATGGTGCACTTATAAGTCATAAGAGCAGCCAGTGCCATTACTTCATCTTGGTTCACCTCTGCAGCAAAACGAATACCTCCTTTACAAGGTTTTTTGTGGTGAGAGTGCTGTACACGATAGGCTTCAATTACTTCAATGGTTCCGTCGTCTCTTTTAAGAGGAAAACGCATTTGAAGTACCGAATTACATTGACGAATTTGGTTCAATAATCCCTCATCCCACTTAGTGAATTTTGCTGCTTTTTCGAAGCTCTTTTCTACGGCGCCAAAGAAACTGTAATTTTTATTTGCCATGAGTTGGTCTTTTAATGGTTGTGCAATCGTTATGAAGTATAAAAGTTTTAGTTCTCTTTTTCGAGGCGAGTGATGCGTTTGTCTAAGCGAATTAAATAAATAACAAGGCCGGCTAGTATGGTAAGAAGTACCGCAATAACAACATAAATTCTGCCATCACTTCGCATGAGTTCTGCCATTGGGGTGAGGGTGGGCTGAGCCTCCATAGAAAAAGTAGACGACAATAGTAATATTGATAAAAATGATTTTAAGAAATTCATGCGTTCAATTTTTTTTCTTGTAGTAGTTGCAATCGAATTTTAAGCGAAGTAATCCATACCCCTAATAAAGTCCACCCAAGGATGGCCGGGTAAAAAACAACTCTCATATCGGAGCTAATGTCATTTTTTACATCTAGCGCGGGGTTGCCATCATTACCAGGATGAAGACTAGGTAAAATTCTTGGCAGAATCCATATAGCAGGAAATAAAATTGCGTACGCAAAAATGTTGTAGACCGCGCTGATACGAGCTCTTTTGTCAAGGTCAGTAATAGAATCGCGAAGGATGAGGTAGGCGAAGTAAACTAGTAACGCAATAGCGGCCCCGATAAGCTTAGGGTCTCTAGCAATGGTGCTAAAGGAATTAACAAGCGGTTTATTGGGATCTACCCAGGTGTAGGCTGCCCATATAGCGCCCGTGGCATAACCTAGGATGCCAAATAAAATTCCAGAAGCAGCAAATTGCCTAGTATACACAACGTATTTGCTATCCAGAGTACGCAAGTATTTTATAGCGTTCACTACTGACACAGTAAACAGTATCATCATCGCAAACCACATGCATACATGAAAATAAAGGTTACGGATTGTCTCTTGTAAAAGAGGTAGGCGAGGAACTGTTCCCAAAAAGCCGGCAATGAATGTGTACACTAAAAGGGCAACAGATACTATTTTCCACCAATTCTTTTTCATAAAATCAATATGCAAAATTAGGGATAAGGGTTCAATCAATCCTTCCACAAAAAAGGAAAGAGAATCACTGCTAAAAGTATTACCAGCGCGTCAAGGGCTACCAGTAATAAGACGGTAGAAGCTGGAATTGTTAAAAGAGGGGAAAAGGCTACCCCGGACAGGCGCATCATTAAAACCAATTGCGGTATGATTACCGGGAAACCCAATACAGCCATGATAGCGGCATTTTGTTGTGCCCTTGCAGCAATAGCCGCCAAAAAACTAAACACCAAACTTAAACTCCAGCCACCCAGTATGACCAATCCAATAAAAGATCCGGCTTTGTCCATCGGATTGCCTAATAGGAGGGTGAATAGGAGTAAGCTTAATAAGCTCATGCAAAGCATGAGGATTGAGTTGAAGATCAACTTGGATAGTATAAATTGCGTAGGACTGGCAATTGAATAGAAATAGAGCATTCTGCCACGGCTTTCTTGTAAAAAACTTTTGGCCACTGCGTTAATGCAGATAAAAAGTTGGTTCACCCAAAAAAGACCATTCCATACCGCACTTTCCGGTTCTTCCAAAGCCATGAATAGAACAAAAATGGTAGCACCTAGATATAATATAAGTCCATAGAAACTGTACTGCTGCCTTAGCTCAAGAAGTAGTTCTTTTTTCAGTAAGGTTAGAATAGGCTTCATGGCATCAGGACTCTTGATAGCATTTTCTACAGCGTGGTTCATAGGAGTCAGTAGCTCCCAGCATTACTTGTTCTTCATTAGTTACCTTTCGGTAGGAATAATTGGCAATACTTCCACAGCGTTGACAAATAGCATGCAGTTTGGTTACATAGTCAGCCTTGGACATGATAAAGGGCATGGCGCCAAAGGGTTTCCCCAAATAGTCCATATCGAGCCCCGCTACAATTACTCGAATGCCTCTGAAAGCTAGCATATCACACACATCGGCAATTTCAGTATCAAAAAACTGAGCTTCATCAATGCCTACTACTTCTGCGTCCCCAATCATTTCTAAAATATTTTTGGCACTGCCAACGGGAGTAGAGTGGATGGAATTAGTGTCATGTGATACTATTTTTCCGCTAGAAAAGCGGACGTCTATTTGTGGTTTAAATACAGCCACTACTTGATTGGCTATACGAACTCTTTTTAGTCGTCGAATTAATTCCTCTGTTTTGCCGCTGAACATAGAACCACAGATCACTTCAATGCTTCCTCTTCGAACACCACTATTATTTGGCTCAATAAACATCTGAATATGTAATTTTTAGGTTGGTAAGTGTAACTTTAGCCTTGGATTTATTTCAAAGATAAATAGAATGGATCGTATAGACTCTCTTCTCCGGAGCTTACTCGAACAACGAGCGGCTAATGCCTCTGTTGATTCTCTGCTCAAAACAGTTGCACTTTTGCAGTTTGAGCTTCAGAAGGACCAATTGCGTCCCCACCAGGAATTAGGCACCTCCAAAGTTTCTGTGTTACTGCCAACTGGAAGTTTGGGAGATTCTGTCGCTGAGCCAGAGTTTGTAAAGGAAGCAGCCCCTGTCTCGGCACCAATTACTGCTAAAGAGCCAGCTCTCGCCGCTTTGCCAAAAGTTCACAAAGAAGTAAATGAGATTGTAGTAACGGATACTTCCGTCAATGATCGGCTGCGTGATGAAAAACCTATACTGGCAGACGCCATGCAAGGTGGGCCTATCAAAGATCTCAGAAAAGGAAT
>JBMSWW010000187.1:0-3215 GCA_049425065.1 Chitinophagaceae bacterium | reverse complement strand
CTGGTCCAGAACGGATTCCTGAAAGCAGTGCCCGGACCGGGTGGCGGCTACTCCTTGGCGCGCGATCCCAAACGCACAACAGTCATGGATGTGGTCGATGCCGTGGAGGGAAAAGGAAATTATTCGCAATGTATGATGGGAAACAGACACATAAAATAATTTGGAAATTATTATATCCAAACCATACAAAACCATTTAAGAAAGATGAAAATTGAAAAAAAACGTTTAGGATACGTGGCCTTCAGTGCGGTGATCGGAAATCTCTTACCGGCTTTTTTATTTGCGATTGCCCTCACCCGCATTGATGGTTCCTTGGGAGGCATACTGAATTCTCTTACGCCTATCTGCGTGGTATTGATCGGGATTCTTTTTTATAAAGACAGAGTAGCCTCTGAAAAAATGTTGGGTTTATTTATTGGTTTTATTGGACTGGTGTTACTTACTCTTTTGCCTGTGCTCACCGGAGACAAAAGCATCAGCTTTGAAAACCAGGGCTATTTATTGCTACCAGTAGCTGCCACCCTTTTGTATGGATTTAATGTAAATATGGTAAGTCACAGACTGAAAGATATTAACCCCATTCATTTGGCTACTGTTTCTGTAGCCTTTATGATTATTCCCACTTCTTACTTTCTATGGGCTCAGGGATTTTTTCAGCTAGACTTTTCCAACAATGAGGTACAAGAGGCGATTATTGCCACTTCCCTGCTGGGTATTCTGGGAAGTGCCGTGGCTACCGTCTTGTTTTATTCCTTAGTGCAAAGAGCCGGGGGATTATTTGCTTCGCTGGTTACCTATGGTATTCCCTTCGTAGCACTATTCTGGGGGGTACTAGACAACGAAAGTGTAACCCTCTTGGAAGTAGGGTGTTTACTATTGATCTTAGCAGGGGTGTACTTGGCTAATCGCGCGCCTACAAAAAAGACCTCCTAATGGAGGCCTGGTCTAGAAAGTTTTAGTTACTTATACAGACATGATTTCTTTTTCTTTGGCGGCCAGATGTGTATCCACCAATGAAATATGCTTGTCTGTCAATTGCTGGACGGAATCTTCTCCGTCTTTACAAACATCCTCGCTTAGTCCATTTTTCTGTAAACGCTTGATGTGCTCAATAGCATCTCGACGAATGTTGCGGATGGCCACTTTGCCATGCTCGCCTTCTCCATGGCATTTTTTTACTAATTCGCGACGTCTTTCCTCCGTTAAGGGGGGTAGGAAAATTCGAATGATGGCACCATCATTTTGAGGAGTTACCCCCATATTGGCGGCAATAATAGCCCGCTCAATGGGCTGCACCATATTTTTCTCCCAGGGTTGAATGCTCAGCGTTCTGGCATCCATTACACTAATATTAGCTACCTGATTTATGGCCATAGGTGAACCGTAATAATCCACTACCAGCCCATCAAACATTTGAGGATTCGCTTTCCCCGCTCTTATTTTACTTAGTTCAGCTTCCAAATGGCTGATTGCTTTTTTCATGTGATCCTGCGCATGGGCAGTAATCGATTGAATATCTTCTAACATGGAGCGAAATTAATAAAGTTTTACTCACTAATTTTCGACAGAGGGTGCTCACATCAAAAAAGAATGCAAATTTGCAGAAACCAATTTCATGCCCACCACTGCACAGCTTCAGGACATTGCCACACAATTACGCAGAGACATCATAAGAATGGTTCATGCGGTAAATAGCGGACACCCCGGAGGTTCTTTGGGATGTGCCGATTTCTTAACAGCCCTATATTTTCAGGTTATGAAGCATAATCCTTCCTTTGACATGAATGCAACGGAAGAAGATGTTTTCATTTTGTCCAACGGACATATTTCTCCTGTATACTATGCGGTGCTGGCAAGAGCCGGTTATTTTCCTATTGCAGAGTTAAGCACCTTTCGAAAATTAAATACTCGTTTGCAAGGACACCCCACCACCCACGAACATTTACCAGGCGTGCGTATCGCCTCCGGTTCACTGGGACAGGGATTAAGTGTAGCAGCGGGAGCGGCGCTTACTAAAAAAATGAATGGAAAATCAGATATGGTTTTTTCTTTACATGGTGATGGCGAATTAAATGAAGGACAAATTTGGGAAGCCGTTTTATTTGCAGCCCATCATAAAATAGATAATCTTATTGCGACGATTGACTGGAATGGTCAGCAGATCGATGGACCCACCGATAAAGTGATGAATTTGGGAGACCTAAACGCAAAATTCACGGCATTTGGTTGGACGGTATTTGAGATGAATGGCAACAACATGGAAGAAACAGTTGTCACACTTGAAAAAGCAAAGTCCGCCACCGGAAACGGTAAACCCATTGTTATTTTAATGCGTACCACTATGGGTAAAGGCGTTGACTTTATGGAAGGAACTCATGAATGGCATGGAGTAGCGCCCAATGATGAACAATTAGCAAAAGCCTTGGCACAATTACCGGAAACACTAGGAGACTATTAATAAAATTGAATTGATCTAATAGACAAAAGCCCGGTGTACTTATTATGCCGGGTTTTTTAGTGGACTATTCTGCGCGCAAGGAGAGTTGACGACGAGAGGCTTTTTCAGCAGGGAACCAGGAAGCTAACACCGCAATGAAAAGTACGGTAGCGCCTACTAATAAAAAGTCTTCCCCTCTTAGCGCCACCGGATAATAATCGATCAAAAATGAACCACCCTTCAACGGAATCAAATGAAATTTGATTTGTAACAAGGCTAATGTAACCGCCAATAACATCCCGATAAAGCCACCCAAAGAAGCCAGTAACACGCCTTCACTTAAAAATACACTCCGAATACAGCCTCGATATGCTCCCCAGGCATTCAGGATGCTAATATCTTTTTGCTTTTCTAATACCAACATCGTCAAGGCCCCGATCATGGTGAAGGCGGCTACCACTAAAATCAAGGTTAACACTCCGTACACGATCCAACGTTCGGTACGCATCACGGCATACAAACTTCTATTCTGTTCATAGCGATCCTGCACTTTTACCTCCTTGCCTAGCAAGGCTTGTATCTCGGATCTTATTTTTTTGGCATCGGCTTTGGGAGCGGCGCTGATCTCTACACTCGTTACCTGTGCAGGATCCACTTCCATAACGCGACGCATAAACTCAATAGAAGTGATGCCATATTGATTGTCAAAATCTTGCTGGATCATAAAAGAAGCCGAAGCTTTAATCGAATACACCCGAATATCACTGGTCCAGTCCAC
>JBMSWW010000186.1:0-3233 GCA_049425065.1 Chitinophagaceae bacterium | reverse complement strand
TTGGGTTTGAAAACTCACTTCTGCCCTTGCTGGAGCCCCGTCATAGAGCTGCTATGGTACTTGGCAGTGGCGGGGCTTCTCAAGCTGTTCGTTATGTGTTGAAGAAAAATGGAATTCCTTATACCTTGGTAGGCCGCAACCGAACCTCAGTAATTGATTTAATCTATAATGAATTGGATGTGGCCACAATGCAGTCTCATTCTATCATCATCAACACTACTCCCCTAGGGACCTATCCTTCTATAGAAACCTATCCCCCGCTTCCCTATGAGGCCATCGGACCACAGCATTTACTATATGATTTAGTGTATAATCCTGCCAAAACTCTTTTTTTGCAAAAAGGAGAGGAGCGAGGAGCACGTATCAAAAACGGAGAAGAGATGTTGGTCCTACAAGCAGAAGAGAGTTGGCGTATCTGGAATCAATAAGCTAATTGTTGAGCCGCTTTTTCAGGAAGAGGGACTATTTTTTTATTTGTATAGTCGTAGCAAACCATGGAGGTAATCAAGGCCGCCGCTAATTCTCTATTTCCTTCCTTGTTTTCTTTCTCCATTTTGTAAAAAAGATCAAAGCCTTTTGCGGTAAGGTTGCCGGCAGTAACTCCTACAAAAAGAGGGTCTCCAAAAAAGAGTTCCTTTCTGAGTTCCAGCGAGGCTTTCGTAAGAATTAAGGAAACGCCTTCCAAGTTCATTTCTGTATAACCATGTTTTGCTTAAAATTGAATGCGCGCTTCATGCGCCAAGGTTAACATACGATCATTGCCCACATGTCCTCCGTAATTGATATCAGTGATCCGTATTGGAATTTCAAAACTGTATTTGAAAGTAACGGGTAGTAATGATTTAATGGAACTCATAAATTGCTTTTTTTCAGTAGGTATTTGAGTAAGCTGTCTAATGCCTTTCTACGATGACTGAATTGGTTTTTTTCGTCAACGCTCATTTGACCAAAACTTTTTAAAGAGCCTTTGGGAATAAACACAGGGTCATATCCAAAGCCCCCTTCTCCTAAAGGCTGCAACGCAATGGTGCCCTCGCAGATTCCTTCAAATTGCATTTCCTTTCCTTGCTCTATCAACGAAAAAACCGTTCTGAATTGTGCCTGGCGATTTCCCTTTCCCTCTAGTGCCATCAATAGTTTCTTGATATTGTCTTCAAACGAGCAGTGTTCTCCAGCATAGCGAGCGCTTTTTACGCCGGGAGCTCCTGCTAATTCGTCCACTTCCAGCCCGGTATCTTCACTAAAACAATCCATTTCTTTTAGCTGATATATAGTCATGGATTTTTCGCGAGCATTCTCTTCGAGTGTATTATGAGGTTCTGGTATGTCAATATAGATACCCGCTTCTTTCAAGGTGATCAGTTCAAAACGATCCTTTAAAATGCGTCTTACTTCTTCTGCTTTGTAATTATTATTGGTAGCAAAAATTAAAGGATTGGCCATCAGATAGTAAAAAGTTTTTGAAGACTGGCCCAGAGCTTTCTGCGTTCTTGCTCCTGGGGTTCAAGCGAACCCAATGAAGGGGCGTGCAAATAAGTACTGTTACCCGATCGCTGAAGTTGATAATAGGGAAAGTCCAAAGGTAATTCCAACATTTCCGGAGTTACTCCAAAGCAAATGACTTTATCAGAGGGATATTGTTGTTGTAGTTCTTTGTACGTTACCGTAGCTAAAGAAGCAATATTTACAAGTGCCACATCCTCCAGTGTTAATTTACAGGCATTGAGGATTCTGGTGAGATAGTTAAGTTCATCGTCTTGTAAAAAGGGACTATCCTCAGCGTTGACCACAATCAAAATTGATTTTTGATGGCGACCTAGTGATCGGATCTGGGAAAGAGTGTTTTTGGATTCGTTTTTTGGACTAAGCGTTTCTACTGGTTGATTTTTTTCAATAACCAACACCTGTTGATACAGGTTGCATAAGAGATCTGGAGTTAATTTAACCTGATTAAGGTCCATTTTAAGGTTGATAAAATCTACTAATGAGTGTTAGTTTTTTTCGCTTTCTTTGCTTTTGTAAAAATAGTGAATTATGTCTGCTGCGTTGGATTTAAAAATTACCACATCTTTTGAAAGTAAGCTGAAGGGATTGAACCTAGAAAATTTGCCCTTTGGTAAATATTTCAGTGACCACATGTTGGAAGCAGATTATATGGATGGTGCTTGGAAAAATATTGAAATCAAGCCTTACCAGTCTTTAACGCTTGCGCCGTCAATGGCTTCCTTGCATTATGGACAAGCTATTTTTGAGGGAATCAAAGCGTACAAAGACCTAGAGGGCAAACCATTTATTTTCCGTCCTCACGACAACTTCGAACGATTCAATATCTCTGCCCTACGGATGCAAATGCCAAAAGTGCCAGAAAATATTTTTATAGAGGGAATGTCTCAATTGGTGAAACTTGATCAAGATTGGATTCCTTCTTTTCATGATCATTCTCTGTATATCAGGCCCTTCATGTTTTCTACTGATGAAATGATCGGTGTGCGTCCTTCTGATACGTATAAGTTCATGATCATTTTAAGTCCCTCTGGGCCTTATTACAGTGCCCCTATGAAAATATGGGTGGAAGAACATTTTGTTCGTGCCGTAAAAGGAGGAGCAGGTTATGCAAAGGCTGCGGGCAATTATGGAGGCGCCATGCATGCCACTGCTGTTGCCAAATTGAAAGGATATGATCAAGTATTATGGACAGATCCTTTTGAGCACAAGTACGTACAAGAGTGTGGTACGATGAATGTGTTTTTTGTGATTGGCGATGTAGCCGTTACTCCGGGCTTAGAGGAAGGAACTATATTAGGAGGAGTTACTCGTTCTAGTGTAATGACTCTTTTAAAAGAGATGGGCTTGCAGGTGGAGGAAAGACCGCTGGGTATGGATGAAGTAATTAGTGCTTATGAGAGAGGAAATTTAAAGGAGGTATTTGGTACCGGCACCGCTGCCACTATTTCCATGATCAAAGAACTTTTCTACAAAGGAAGATCTCTAGAATTCGATTTAAATACTTGGAGGGTAGCCCCCGCCATTAAGAAACAACTTATTGATATACGAGAGGGCAGGGCTGCTGACACACATGGCTGGATGCATGCTGTCTGAGTTTTGTGATCAAAATGGTATATTCGGGGTCGCCAAGGGCGACCCTTTTGCTTATGCGAAAAATCTCTTTTTTACTTAGCTTATTTACCCTGATGAGGATAAATAGTGAGGCGCAATTCACTCCTATTACAATA
>JBMSWW010000185.1:0-3258 GCA_049425065.1 Chitinophagaceae bacterium | reverse complement strand
TAAAGAAGAATGGATAAACTGGTTATCATACCCACTTATAATGAGAGGGAAAACATTCCTTCCATTTTAAAAGCTGTTTTTAACCTTGAGGGGAATTTTCATGTACTAATTATTGATGACAGGTCTCCAGATGGTACAGCTTTGCTAGTCAGAGAGCTGATGACTGACTTTCAAGGTCGATTATTTTTAGAAGAACGGGGAGGTAAATTAGGCCTGGGCACTGCCTATATACATGGATTTAGATGGGCTTTATCTAAAGGGTATGAGTTCATCTTTGAAATGGATGCAGACTTCTCTCATAATCCTATGGATCTTGTCCGGCTTTATAAAGCTTGTAAGGAGGAGGGCGCTGATGTGGCAGTTGGATCTCGTTATGTAAAGGGGGGAGGTGTTATTAATTGGCCCGCCAACAGAATTGCTTTATCCAAAGGGGCTTCTCTTTATACTCGGTTGATCACTTGGATGCCCATCAAAGATCCTACGGCTGGCTTTGTTTGCTATCGAAATAAAGTTTTGCAAACTATTGAACTATCTACTATTCACTTTGTTGGCTATGCATTTCAAATTGAAATGAAATATGCAGCCTGGAAATTAGGCTTTACCATTCTTGAGATTCCTATCACTTTTCAAGACAGAACTTTAGGTGCCTCAAAAATGAACAAAGGCATCATTAAAGAGGGGGTGCTTGGCGTAATTCGTTTACGTATTTATTCGCTATTTACTAACTATCGTCACCGCATCACTCGTTCGTAGTTTTTTCCTATGAAAAAAGCCTATTACCAGTTACATCTAGCTGTTTTGTTAGCGGGATTCACTGGTATTTTAGGTAGATTGATTACACTGGATGAGGTGATGATTGTTTTCTATAGGCTGCTAATCACTGCTATAACTATGTGGCTCTTATTTTCAGGAAGAAAGACAATTTTAAGGATCTCTCAATCATTGCAATTAAAAATCATTGGAGTAGGGGTGATTGCCGCCGCTCACTGGGTTACTTTTTATGGGGCTATAAAGTTCTCTAATGTGTCCATTGCGCTGGTGTGTTTTTCTACTTTAAGTTTCTTTACAGCCTTAATGGAGCCATTGATTTTGAAAAAGGCTATCAACTACGTAGAATTATTACTCGGCGTTATTACGCTGGTAGGGGTGTATATAATATTTCAATTTGATGCTCAGTATAAACTCGGAATTATTGTGGGGATCATCTCTGCTTTTTTAGCAGCCCTATTCCCGATTTTGAACAGAGAGTTATTAAAAGAAACGAATGTTGATACCTTGCTTACCTGGCAACAAACTGGAGGATTTTTATTTTTGGCAGCGTTGCTTCCGTTTCATTACTGGTTGGGAGAAACTCCTCGACTAATGCCTATTATTACCGACTTGGGTTGGTTGTTGGTGCTTTCCTGGTTTTGCTCTGTATGGGCATTTCAGCTTTCAGGGCATGCACTCAAAAAACTTTCTGCATTTACCGTCAATCTTAGCTTTAATCTGGAGCCTGTTTATGGAATCCTGCTTGCCTTCTTGATTTATCGGGAAGATCAATTGTTGAGTAAATGGTTTTTTGTCGGTTTTGGGTTAATTGCACTAGCCTTACTCACTCATATCTGGTTATTAATAAGGCGGGAGCGGTTGTTGACCCGCCTTAATAGGGAACCTGTCCAGGAGTTTTAGAACTCTACAATAAACCCGACACTGGGAAGAATTCTGCCTTCTTCATTGCCTAACAAAACAGGAATTGCGTTAGAACCATCCAGTCGAATGGGCTGTCCATCGGTAGTAAGGAATCCTGTATTCGTCTCATTTCTTTTAAATGTAAACTGAGGAAAGGCAGGATTAGGGGCTTTATACCAATTGTTAATTTCTATAAAAAGATTCAAGCTTGCATTTTTGAAGTTCCATCTTTTATCTACACGAAGGTCACTGGTATGAAAGGCGTCTAAACGTTGACTATTTAACTGTGCATAGTCAAGGAGTCCTGTTCCTAGGGTTAGATAATTGAGCCTGGATAGTTCATTTTGGAAAGGAGTTAAGGGAGCTCCTCCTTGGTAACGAAACTTCAAGCCAATCTCCCAGTTTCTTTTTAGTTTATAACCTCCGATGAATGAAACCAAGTTTCTGTTGTCCCAAGCACTTGCAATCATTCGCTTGTCAGCACCACTGTACCGGCTAACAAAGAAAGTATAGGAGAACGTGGTAAAAAAATTGCGAGTTAATTTTTGTTGACCAAATAATTCAACACCGTAGGCTTCTCCCATTCCGTTGGTAATAACATCTTCGTTCCCGAGCACCGCAAAATCACCTCCAAGGTTGGATAGTGAGATCCCGTTTCTGACAGAGATAGGAACGTTTTCATACTTTTTAAAGAACCCTTCGAGTGTGAGTCGGGTGGTAGGTTTGGGTAAAAATTCAAATCCAGCCACGTAGTGAACACTTTTTGTGTAATCGGCATTCTTGTTTACATAAGTTCCATTGTTGTCTTTGAAACTAAGTATTGTATAGGGGGCTATTTTATAGTAGTTGCCTACCGAGGCATTTAGGGCCCAGTTCTCAGCTAATTTATACGATAATCCTAATCTGCCGGATAATGTTTTCAGCGGGTTGTTTCCCGTATTTGTAAAACTATTTCCATCGGTTCTTACACCGGTGCTAATACTAAATTTGTCATTGAAAACTCGGCGGCTTACTTGGGCAAAAGCTCCTGTTCTTAAGAATCTGATATCAGAATTATAATTAGCAAATGCAGCAGGCTGAATCAGATTCCCGTTATCATCTATAAATTCTTGTCTGATTCTTATAAATGAATTGGTATTGCTCTTGACGTATTGCGCCACTACACCGTAAGAAACTTTATACTCTCCCCATAATTTATTCACATCAATCCGTAATTTATTTTCAATTTCTTGCGAAAAAATGCCGGTGCGTCTTTTGAGTTCATTTCCTACTTCATTGTTGTCAAATTTTTCTATGGCATTATCCATCATATTTCTACTAAGGGCAATATTCCAATATCCATTGGGAATCTGTTTTCTTAAAATGGCTCCGGTAGTGTAATTCCATTGTTCTATAGAGGGGGTGGCATCTAAAATATATAATTTCTCCGGCGTGGCTTCACGAGGAGCGGCAAAGCCAAACTCATCGATAGCCCCAATTCCCAATAGGGTTAAGGTGAGTTTTGGGTTAATCTTATGAGTCACTTTGTACTGAAAATCCCAATAGTTGGGTCGTATAGGAAGGTCTACGGCTTTGAATAAAACTTGT
>JBMSWW010000184.1:0-3266 GCA_049425065.1 Chitinophagaceae bacterium | reverse complement strand
AACAGGTCATCTGTTAGCATTTGGAAATGAAGAGCAAAAAAAACAATGGTTGCCTAAACTAGCGAGTGGTGAGTGGGTAGGTGCTTGGGGATTAACCGAGGCCAATACCGGAAGTGATGCGGGTAATATGCGTTGCACGGCTGAGCAAAGAGAAGATGGTGCATGGGTACTCAACGGAACCAAGAATTGGATCACGCATGGAATTTCCGGGGACATTGCGATAGTACTTTGCAGAACCGGAGATCCTCGCACTCGTGATAATGCTACGGCCTTTGTGGTGTTGAAAGAAACTCCTGGATTTAGTCCTGGTAAAAAAGAAAATAAACTCGGCATGCGTGCTAGTGAAACGGCCGAGCTCATCTTCGATAATTGTGTAATATCAGATAGCCATCGCTTGGGAAAAGTAGGAGAGGGTTTTAAGCAAGCCATGAAAATTTTAGATGGGGGACGTATCTCCATTGCGGCTTTGTCCTTAGGCATTGCCAAAGGCGCCTATGAAGCTGCTAAAAAATATGCACAGGAACGTCAACAGTTCGATAAGCCTATTTCTCATTTTCAGGGGATCTCCTTCAAGCTAGCCGATATGGCTACTGAGATTGCGGCGGCAGAATTGTTAATTCAATCGGCCTGTGATTTGAAAGATAAACATCTACCGATGACGCGCGAAGCGGCCATGGCAAAATACTATGCCAGTGAAGTGGCCGTGAAAGTAGCTACGGAAGCCGTGCAAATTTTTGGCGGCTATGGTTATACCAAAGATTTCCCTGTGGAGAAATATTATAGAGATGCTAAGCTTTGCACGATTGGGGAGGGTACCAGTGAAATTCAAAAATTAGTAATAGCTCGCGAGTTGTTACAACACTAAGCGTGTAGCGTGGCCTTGCTTTGCATTAGCGATTAGCTGCTCCAAGATCAACGCACTTCTTGTAAGTTTACTAGTTTTTTATAGAAGCCATCGAGGGCAATTAGCTCTTCGTGTTTTCCGCGCTCTACGATTTTACCTTTTTGTAAAACGATGATTTCGTCAGCATGACGAATGGTAGAAAGTCGATGCGCAATAACAATACTAGTACGCTGTTGCATCATATTGTTGATGGCATCTTGCACCAGTCTCTCGCTTTCGGTATCTAGAGAGGAAGTGGCTTCATCCAAAATAAGAATAGGCGGATTTTTAATCACCGCTCTGGCAATGGTGAGACGCTGGCGCTCTCCTCCACTTAATTTACTGCCACGATCTCCAATATTGGTTTGATAACCCTCTTCTTTACGAAGAATAAACTCGTGTGCATTAGCAATTTTTGCCGCCTGCTCAATGAGTCCGGGTGCTGCATCAGGGGTGCCTAATGCAATATTGCCGGCAATGGTATCATTAAATAAAATGGGCTCTTGTGTAACAATGCTCATCAATTTTCTGACAGATTGCAGCGTATAAGAACGAATGTCTTTACCATCGATCAGCACCTGGCCTTCAGTAATATCATGAAAACGAGGAATCAGATCTGCTAGTGTTGACTTACCAGCACCTGAAGAACCCACTAAGGCTACTGTTTTCCCTTTGGGAATAACTAGGTCAATTCCATCGAGAATAACATTGTCGCCATAGGCAAAGTGAACATTTTTGAATTCAATGCTATGGGTAAATTCTTTCAGCTCCTCTGCATTAGGCCTGTCCTCTACCGTAAGAGGTGCATTCAAGATTTCATCGATTCTTCCAATGGCAGAGACTCCTTTGCGCATGTTGCTGAAGGAAGTTGAAAGTGCTTTCGCGGGGTTAATGATATTGTAAAATATACCCAGAAACCCAATAAACGCAGCGGCTTCCAGTAATTGTTGTTGCAATACTAATCGACCGCCGTAGTAAAGCACTCCGGTAAATAAAGCCACTCCCATTACTTCGGAAAGGGGAGAGGCCAGGTCTCTTCGATAGCCGATACGATTACGTGCTTCTAATAAACGCTGATTGCTCTCTTTAAATTTATTAGTCAGCAAAGGTTCATTCCCAAAGGCTTTGATTACTCGGAGTCCCCCTAAGGTTTCATCCAATACCGATAAGGTTTCTCCAAATTTATTGGCGACCTCCAATGATATTTTTTTGAGTGAACGTGTGATTCTTCCAATCACCAAACCTAGTACCGGAATAAGCAGTAAAATGAAAAAGGTGAGTTCAGGGCTGATCATGAAAAGCACGATCAAAGTAGTGATGATGGTTAAGGGGTCACGGATCCATCCCTCCATAGCGCCAATCACGGATACTTCTACTTCATTCACATCATTGGTCATCCGACTCATTAGGTCCCCTTTTCTCTTTTCATTAAAATAGCTTACAGGCAACTGCAATACTTTGGCATAGATATCCTCTCGGAGTTGGTTAACCAATTGATTTTTGAGTGGATTGAGTACATAGTAAGCCAGGTAGAGAAAAAGGTTCTTGCACAAAATGAAACTGATCATTAAAATACAAATCAATCCCAGGGTGTAGGCCTTTCCTTTAGCGGCTACTGAACTATATAAAAATTCATTCACCGTTTGTAATAACTGATTGTTGCTGTTACTTAACACTGCGGATTGCTCGCCCGTAAAAATTAATTGCAAGAAGGGCATCAGCATCCCAATAGATACAATGGAAAAAAGGATACTTAGCAAAATGAATACAAAATAAAGGAAGATTCTTGCCTTGTAATGAGTGAGATAATGAATGATCCGAGTATAAGAACGCATGGTATTGACGGCTGATAGGAACAAAGTAACTACTTTTACAGGGACATTAGCTAACAATTATGGAGGAAGGGAAAAGACAAAAACAGATTGCCGGGCTTCTTAACGAAGAAATGAATACTATTTTTCAGCGGCTTGGACTCAATATGATAGGTGGGGGGATGGTCTCTATCTCCTCGGTAAAAGTGACCCCCGATTTGCTGGAAGCACGATTTTATCTCAGCTTCTTTCAGGTTAAAGATCCGGAGGCAGCGCTTCAGCATATTGGGGATCGTCATCATGAAATAAAAAAAGAATTGGCGGCGCATGTGCGGCATCAATTGAGAAGTATTCCTGTGCTGAAGTTCTTTAAAGATGACACGCTGGATCATGTTTTTCGCATGGAAGAACTTTTTAAAAAGATTGAACAGGAACGCAAACCGGATACAGACGAAACCTCTTCCTAAGCTAAATTGTAGGCATGCAACTTTTATTTGCCTGGCGATATTTTAAAGCTCCTAAGTCTACGCATGCCATCAACTGGATTGCCTGGACTTCCATGGTGGCCATAG
>JBMSWW010000183.1:0-3272 GCA_049425065.1 Chitinophagaceae bacterium | reverse complement strand
TAAAAACCAAAATTGGGAGTAGGGAAACTACACCGCCTGGTTGAGCTGCTTGCAGGAAATTTATATTTGTCATGGTAGTTTGGTTTATCAAAGTTCAAATTAAATAAAAAATTTAAAGTTCTGACATTTGCTCAATTTCTCGTTCTTTATTTCAAGTCCCCTAAAATTTAAGACGATAATCTTGGACCGAAATAAGATGACTGGAAGGTTAGCAATGTGACGTAGATGCTTGGTATGTTTTATAAATCTGCATTCAACGGAGACATCTCCAAGTGGGATGTTGGCAATGTGGTAAACTGTGATTTGCTTAGTCCAGGCGCTAACTATAATTTCCCCAAGCCAAAATTCTCTAACTGCGATTGACAATAATCGGCATATTATTCACCTCCAACTGCTTTACTTCTAAACCTCTCAATGAGGTTTATGACACTTGGAGACTGCTATGTCTCATTACTTATTGTAATACAGATAAGAGAACAGAGGGAAACGCCGTTTAATGATTGCCCGACAGATTATGTCGTCTCCACGTAGTGCTTGAATCGGTCTAAAATCATCTGCCATCCAGCGCGCTGCATTTCTTCGGGGTTTATACTCTCAGGGTCAAAGGACTCCGTCACACGGGTTCCGCTTTCTGTTTCTTCAAACGATGTAATCCAACCCCGTTTATCGTCCAAGATGACCCGAATGGAAGAAAAATTTTCCACGATATAAAAGGTGCCCGAAAAGTCAAATGAAAATGACCCATCCCGTGCCGCCATGGTGTGGGTAAAACGTCCACCCACTTTTAGGTCCACCTCTGAGGCTGGGCAATGCCAATCATCTCCAGCAAAGTTCCAGTTCATCACATGGGTGGGTTGGGTCCATTTATCCCATACTTCTTGGATGGTTTTGGCGATAGTGGTATGAATAGTGATCATAGGGTGAAGGTAAGATGAATCCCATACCCATCTCATTTCTGTCTCGAGTCAAAATTATTTCCTGTTGAGGTAAACGCAACCGCTGAGTTATGATGGGGTCACTAAAAGACAAAACTAACCGCAGCGAATGTATTCCCCTCGGTTGCAGGCAGGATTAATTTTGGAAAATATTATCCTAAACACGACGATTTATTTGATAATTCTCACAAATAAGTGCAATTATTATTCGGTATATTGTACAGGAGCTTTTCAAATAACTTAGTTGTTTTTCAAATGAATTTTAAATGTCTAAACCCCACAGTCCTTGCCTTTTCCGTACTTGTTACTGGTTGTTCAGATTCTGAAGAAAAGGATAAAATTGCCGCCCAAGAGGTCACAGAACACTTCATAGAAGCCCTTGAGGATGGTGACATCAGGGAAGCGAAGAAATACTGTAATAAAGATACCCGAGATCTGATTTTACAGTATGAAGAAGGTTTCGTTGACTTTTTTGAAAGAGAGAGATTTAATTTGAAAGAACCTAAAATAACGAACGGAAAGAAGGCAAAAATTTCGGCTAGAGGCAGGACTGTAAACATTGTCTTTAAACTGGTTAAAGACGATTCAGAATGGAAAATTTCAATGGATGACCTAGAGGATTGGGAGCCATCCGACAAAACAGCGGGTGAGCGGACCGTGCCGGAAGAAGCTGCTGATAGACCGGCTACGGAGGCTGATGCGTCACCACAGGCTGGTGGGGAATATGCAGATGATCCTGAAGAACCACAATTTCTATGCGACAACGGTCAAAGTATTCCGTTTAGTTGGTTCAATGATGGGGAATGCGATTGTTCGGACTGTTCGGACGAGCCATACTTAGAGGACTACAACGAAACCTATGAACCTGGCTACGACTACTCCGATTACGGTTCTGCCAACGAAGACGTTTTTTATTGCTGGAACGGGAGAGAAATTCCCGCGAGCTGGGTAAACGATGGAGAATGCGATTGTGATGATTGTGAAGATGAATAATGCCCAATTTGAAAATAATCGCCACAAAAAACCCGACAAAGAGATTTACCAATACCTCCGGCAAAAAGAAGTAGTATGTGAAATCGTTTCGGCACAATGAATGTCTTTAGTCAGGGCACAATGAAGAGTTGTGACCAGAATGGTAGAAAGTTTAGGACGTTGATGATCAGGTATGGGAGAATATATGCCATGGATTGATTCTACGATGGTTATTTCGATGGTACTGAGTTTATAAATGATTTTTTTAATAATTTTAATGACATACCTTCAAATCAAAATCCTACTAAACCTGAAAAAAATGAAAATGATTGTCAAATCAGCTGTGCTGTTAGCTGTTTTCTCGCTACTCTCCTGTAATGCGGATGAAAAGGATGCCGTTCAAGATTCTTTTGATAGTTTTATAAATCAAGTGGAAGGAGGTCATTTTGATAGAGCAGCGAAGTATGCTGACGGAGACCTGGTTGATCTCTTGGAAGAAATGGCAGTAGAGTATGATGCGCTCTCTAGAGAACAGCAACTCGAATTCAAAGATTATCTTGGGGAAGCGGATTACAGCATCGAATCTGTCGAGTTTGATGGTTTTTCAATTTTCTCCTCTCCTAAGGACGCAACAATTGTATTAGAAGACGGCAATTTGAAGGAAATTGATTTAATTAAAAAGGAAGACACATGGGTCATCAAGGATTCAAATAAAAAATTAATAAGCGCTTTAGAGGATGCTCTTGAAGTACTCCAATCTTACAATACAATCAGTAGTGAATACGACTATGACGATTATGGCACGTACGAGGAAGACGTCTTTTACTGTTGGGGGAATGGCAGTGAAATTCCCTCGAGCTGGGTAAACGATGGAGAATGCGATTGTGACGATTGTGAAGATGAGGATGAACTCTTTAAATGTAGTAGCGGTGAAGTAATTCCTTTTAGCTGGATTTACGACGGTGATTGTGATTGCAACGACTGTTCCGATGAATAAGTGAATAAGACTCTTCTTTAAAGAGTATGTCAACTTCAAAAGCCCTTTCCAGCGAGAAAGGGCTTTTTTTTATTGGAAATGTATATTACCAATGGGGGTATTGCCTCCTTTAAAAATTATTTAGCAAGAGTCATATTAATTAGAAAGAAAACGATCTACTTGGAGCACCTTATTTGAACCAAGGGATTCAATTAGTTTGGACTTAATCGTGGCGTTGTTTGACCCGGGATGTAAAGACTTATATAAAGCGATTGAACCGGTCACAATAGGTGCTGCCATACTGGTGCCGTCCATAGGTTCGTAGCTGTTATTAGGCTCAGCGCTATACACTTGAACCCCTGGAGCATAAACGGTATTCATTGGGCCAA
>JBMSWW010000182.1:0-3275 GCA_049425065.1 Chitinophagaceae bacterium | reverse complement strand
CAGGCAAGTAAAAAGCCCGTCACGGCGAAGCCGTGTGGGGCTTTGGGTAAGACCAGCTCATTGCGATCACTGAAAGTAATCCAGTCTTGGGCACAAAGCCCACAACACGAGGTCTTGAGGGCTTTTTACAAATAAAGCATTTTTCTTTCTTTAACTATTGCCCACCCTTTCTTTCCAGAATTTTGGTACTAGTTTTTTACTAATAAAATAAAATATTAAAGTTTTGAGGGGTAGACTTAAAAAAAAGAAACAGTTAAGACCGAATTTAGGTGGTCAGATTAAGCGGATTTACCAGTGTGAGCTTATGACACTTGAAGCATTAGAACTTCTTGTTACTTAAGCTTTTTCCTTCGAGTATTACTCTTTTTTATACTATTCTTTAATTCATTAATCTCAACTTGTTGTTCTTGAATCGCTTTGACAAGAATTGGAATTAAATCATCAGTTCTCATACTTAGAAACTCATTATCAAGCTTAGAAATCATTCCACTATTATTATCTCCAATCTCATTTAATGCTTCTTTAACTTCTTGAGCGATAAAACCATAATTATGTGTGCCTGTTGAATCGTTGTTGTATACATATTTTACTGGTCGCAAAATTGAAACAAGATCTCGACCATGATTTAAATCTGAAATTGAATGTTTTGCTTTGGCATCTGAAAGAACTGACCAAGACCCATAGGTGTAATAATTAGCTGAACTACTATTCCCTATGATAACCCGATTAGATGCTGCAGCAGTTAAGTTATAGCCAATTAAAATTGTGTTATTATAATTTCCCTGAAGCTGAGTTCCACTTCCAATTAAAATATTTTGACTTCCTGAAGTATTAAATGTACTTGCCTGAGCGCTTGATCCTATTGCGACATTATTACTTCCAGTTGTATTCCACCGCAATGCACTCTCGCCAATTGCAGTATTATCATTCCCTGTGGTATTTCCGATTAAAGCATTTTTACCCATTGCGGTATTAAAGCTTCCGTTAGTGTTTGAATATAAAGAGTAATTCCCCACTGCCGTGTTGAAATCACCATCATCAGATGTGCTATACATAGATAAATATCCAATAGCAGTATTAGTAGTCATATTGCCAGATGTTAAATTTTGCAATGCCTGGTACCCAACTGCCATTGGCCCGTCGTTGACACTACTCCTTCTGCCAACAAAAATATTATTCAAACTTGTTGCAGTTGCTGCTCCAAGTGATGGTGTTGTAAAGCTAGGAGAGTTTGAAAACACTAACGATCCTGAACCTGTTTCATTACTGATGACTCCAGCCAGTTCAGAACTTGTTGTGGCTGCAAATGCACTCAATTTATTACTCGTCGAGGCTAGTGTAGCAGTACCAGCAGGTATTGTAACGGTGCCGCTTGCGGCAGCTGATGTAACAACGTTAGTTGTACCACTCGTACTACCTGCAAGTGTGAAGCCTCCACTTCCAATAGAGGGAGTAGTTAAGGACGGAGATGTGGACAGAACAACATTACCGGTTCCAGTAGAAGTTGTTACTCCAGTTCCACCGTTAGCTACGGGTAAAATATTCGTTGTAGCATTTATTATATAAATCCAAGCACTTCCGGTGTAAAAATAAAGTCCTGCTGTTGCATCTGTTTGATATACCATCAACCCGGCAGTTGGACTTCCGATAGCCGACCTTTGTGCACTTGTCATTCTAGGAGGTAAAAAACCTTTTGTTGTGCTACTTACGTCCAACTGTGCAGAGGCAGCAGGGCTATTTGTTCCTATCCCCACCTGTGAAAAAACAAAAGTGGGCAAGCTTAAAAGAAATATGATTAGTACTCTTTTTGTCATAATGGATTTTTTGCTAATATAGAAAAGATTTAAGGTATAGATAGTGTTTTAACTAAAGCAAATCCATATAATCGAAAAATCCTATTCTAGCCTCTAAAACCAGGTTGATATCATAAATAATTTCGTTCGAACTTAGTCCAGCAAAGGGCACAACTAAAAAGTCCTGCACAGCGTGCGGGACTTTTTAGTTGAAGGCGGACAAGGCTGACCATCAAAAAAGCTGCTAGAAATCATCATAAGCCAGATCTAGCATTTTCAACACCTGAAATAAATAAGATCGCTAAAGAATTTTTTATCGCACGATCATCGTTGGCAATTCCTGAATAACTAGACTATTCCCTGATGTATACAGATTTTGAGTGCCACCGGAGCTTTGAAAAGTACCAATGTTTAGTTGATCCCCTATTGCTAATGAAACGATCGCAGAGATACTACCGGTTGACCTTAGCGCAGAGTTAACAGACTCGGAAAAAGTCCAGGCCCTTGCTACAACGACAGCGTTGCCGCCGCTTACTTTATTAATAAAAACATTATACTCTGCATTGACAGCAGAGGGGGCATGTTGGCTGAAGGTTACACTAGTGGTAACTAAGTAATAACCGGCCTTAGTAGCAGTGAACACTCCGGTGCTGGCATTCCACTCGCCGGCGTTGAGCGAAAGGCTGTTACTCCACCCTGTAATGGCTGTAGATGAATTAGTAGCAATGGACTGAGCGCTGCTATTGACAGCGAATATATAGGTCGGTGTTGAAGCGGAAGCATGCGTCACCTCTTTTGTTGTGTTGTTGTAATACAAAAAAGAATTGGCTGCAGCGGCCGACCTTATCGGATTAATATATAATCCTGCATTGGCTGGGTTCAGCGGAGAAGATTCGCCTGTTGCATTGATCGCAATGCTATTGGCCACCTGGCTACTTTGACCTGCGCCTGCTCCAATGGCAACAGCATTCGGGCCTTGATTGTACTGTCCGGCAGCATAGCCAATTGCTACGGTTTGAGCGGCCTGGTTCGACTGCGCGGCATTACCCCCTATAGCAATGGCATTATCACCTTGTGCGCCATCTCCAGCCACGTAGCCAATACTTATGGCAGAGACACCTTGTGTTGTTCGTGCTGCGCCCGCGCCAATTGCAATGGCATTGGTAGACTGGTTGCTTTTACCCGCTTCGGAGCCAATGGCAATGGCATTATAACCCTGGTTAGTCAATCCTGCATCACTGGCAATGGCAACCGTAGCTCCAGATAAACCTAGTATTGACTTAAGTCCCGCCAAGGTGGTTTGACCTGTGCCTCCATTAGCAATGGCGACCGTTCCGGTAACGTTAGATGCATTATCGGAGGGGCCGATCAGACGAACCCATGTGGATCCAGCGCTCCAGAAATAAAAACCCGGAGTAACAGCCGTCGCACCACTGCTGGCGGTAGCTGTGTTATATACTAACAAGCCAGGCTCAGGCGAAG
>JBMSWW010000181.1:0-3290 GCA_049425065.1 Chitinophagaceae bacterium | reverse complement strand
AGGATCAATCAACTGACCATAGTTAGCAGCATTTAAACTAATGGCCATGGCATTGATGGTGAAGTCTCTTCGCTCCTGGTCATCCTGAATGGTGCCCGGCTCTACCTCGGGATTACGGGAATCCGTACGATAACTTTCTCGGCGTGCACCTACGAACTCCATATCGAAGGCTTCGTTGTCAGTTTCTTCAGAAGGTCTTAGTAAAAAATGAGCGGTGCCGAATGTTTTAAAAAAATCAACCTTGGGGCTGGGCTTAAAAAGAGCTGCTGTTTCGGCGGCTAATTCCAGGGCGTCTCCCACGCATACAAAGTCTGCATCATTAGAGGGTCTGCCCAATAATTTGTCGCGTACAAAGCCTCCTACTAAGTAGGTTTCTCGTTGAAGAGAAGCCGCCGCAGTAGATACTTTACGCAAGAGTGCCAGTTCCTTTTCCGTGCAACGAATATCCATTCGCCGCAAAGGTACTAGTTCACTCTTTAATGGATTTAGAGATAACTCAGATTCGTTTTGGGAGACAGGGTGAGCAAGGTCTCGTACATAAGTTTGATAGTACTCTCAATATCATCCCGGTGTAACATCTCTACCGTGGTGTGCATGTAGCGAAGCGGAATTGAGATCAATACGGAGGGACAACCGTCATTCGAGTACGCAAAAGAATCGGTGTCGGTGCCCGTACTGCGGCTCAAGGCTCTCCACTGTACAGGAATTTTATTTTTGGTGGCCACATCTTCTACCAATCCCAGCAACTTATTGTGCACGGCAGGCGCATAGGACAAAGAAGGGCCTTTGCCGGTGGCCACATCTCCTTCAATATTTTTATTGATCATCGGCGTAGTAGTATCATGTGTTACATCCGTGACAATGGCAATATTAGGCTTAATACGACGGGCAATCATTTCTGCACCGCGAAGTCCTATCTCTTCCTGTACGGCATTAACCACATATAATCCAAAGGGTAATTTTTTGTTGTTCTTTTTCAGCAAACGAGCTACTTCCGCAATCATGAATCCGCCAATACGATTATCAAAGGCTCTTCCAATATAATTTCCGTTAGCCAGTTCGTCAAATCCATCTTGATAGGTAACTACGGCGCCGATATGAATCCCTAGTTCTGTAACTTCTTTTTTATTGCGAGCACCACAGTCTAACCACAAATTATCCGTGCGGGGAGAGGCTTCTTTTTGATCAGGAGTTCCTACCCGTGTATGGATTGCCGGCCACCCGAATACCGCTTTCACCGGCCCTTTTTTGCCATGGATCAATACGCGGGAAGCAGGTGCCGTTTGATGATCTACGCCGCCGTTTCTCTTTAGATAAATTAATCCATCCGCCGTGATATAGTTTACAAACCAGCTAATCTCGTCTGCATGGGCTTCAATTACCACTTTGAAAGGATGCTCCGGATTAATAACGCCTACCGCCGTTCCATAAGGATCTACAAAATGAGAATCCACATAAGGCTTCAAGTATTGCAACCACAATTTCTGTCCCCAGGTTTCAAAACCTACCGGAGAGGCGTTGTTGATATAATTGCGAAAAAATTCAAAAGACAGATCATTCAAAATTGACTTTGACATTTTCTTGCCTGTACGAACGGATTTAGCTTTTGCCATAGATAAAAAGTATTTTCAAGGAGTAAATTCAGGGCTTTCTCAAGCGAATCTTATTAGACTCACTGTAGTTACTACGCTTACCTGTCTTATCAATTAAAATCAATCCTAGGGTAGCGCTAGTATCACGTGTTACCCCTGGAAGTGTTAGCATGTTTATCTGATTGAGGGTATTGTACTCAAACTGAACGACCATCTCCGCTTTCCGAAGATTAGTGGGAAGATTTAATCGCGAAAAGGGAAAGCGAATGAGCGTATCAATAAAAGAAGGGTTGTTACCATTGTACCATTTGTACACCACGAGGGCTGAATCCAAATCTCCCTCATTATCGGTATAGTCAGCCAACAACTGAAGAATAGCTCCATTGATCACTGTAGAGGGTTGAATTGATTTTACTTCCACCTGTGGTTCGGTAGTAAACTTATCTTTGTTGCATGCTACAATGAGGAGCATCAAAAAGACCCATAAAAAGTGGTTGCGTTTCATGCTTAAAGTATCTAACAAAAATACATGATTTGGAAAGACTCGTCTCCATACGTGATCAATGGGCTTTAAAAATATTTGATAAAAAATCTTTGCCCTTCGAAATGCTTGCCTTGGAGGCCTTTACATACCAGTCTTTCCTAAACCCTGTTTACAGTACCTATATAAAAGCACTGGGAATTGACCCCTCCACCGTGAATCGGCTGGAAAAGATCCCTTTTCTACCGATTCGTTTTTTTAAATCGCATCAAGTAGTAAGTGGTGGTTTTGCTCCCTCTTTGGTTTTTGAAAGCAGCGCCACCACAGGTATGACGACCAGCAAGCACTACCTCAAAGACCCCAACCTGTACCAGCAAAGTTTTAATGAAGGTTTTTTTAGACAATTCGGCCCCGTAGAGAATTGGTGCATCTTGGGACTTCTACCTTCCTATTTGGAAAGAAATAACTCTTCGCTGACATACATGACTCATCATTTAATTGAAGCCAGCGGCCATCCTAAAAGTGGTTTTTATTTGGACAATGTGGAGGCCTTGAGTGATACCATTCGTGAGCTGGAAGCAGTTCAACAACCCACGCTATTGATAGGCGTTACGTTTGCGCTATTAGATTTTGCCGCGCGCTTCCCGATGCCACTACAATGCACACAAATAATAGAAACCGGCGGTATGAAAGGACGTCGTAGAGAGTTGATTCGTGCCGAAGTGCATGCTATACTACAAGAGGCATTTCATTTACCCAACATATATGCAGAATATGGAATGACTGAATTACTTTCTCAAGCCTGGTCTGCAGGAGAAGGAATCTTCAATTGTCCATCTTGGATGCGCGTACTGCCCCGAGATGAGGAAGACCCCTTAACAATTCATTCCTCCGGACCAGGTGCACTAAACATAATTGATCTAGCTAATATTGATTCCTGTTGCTTTATTGCCACCGACGATGCCGGAAAAGTTTACCCCGATGGACGCTTTGAAATGCTAGGCCGAATGGACGGTTCTGACCTACGCGGATGTAGCCTCTTAACCGCCTGATTTTATTTTTTCCTTCTTACATTTGCGTCCCTTGCCCAGGTGGCGAAATTGGTAGACGCACCGTCTTCAGGTGGCGGCGCCGCGAGGTGTGCTGGTTCGAATCCAGTCCTGGGCACAAAGCCCCCAACACAAAGTGTTGAGGGCTTTTTTAATTGGATGCGTGGC
>JBMSWW010000180.1:0-3307 GCA_049425065.1 Chitinophagaceae bacterium | reverse complement strand
TCCCAGCCTTCTTCTTGTTCTTTGGGGCTGAGTGAATTAAGCGAAGCGTTGCCGCCCTGTCCAAAAAGAAATTGAGTAGCTAAAAAAAATGCTACAAGAGAGAGAGAGTAAATACGCATAAATTATTTTTTAAGCAGTAGTATGTAACGCACCATAGTTTCTGCATCCTCCTGAGAAATTGCAGGGTGAGGAAGCATCGGCACATTGCCCCAATTACCGACACCACCTTTGATGATTTTATCAGCCAGTGCTGTTACCACATCATTGGGGGCTTCGGCATATTTTTCAGCAACTTCACGATAAGAAGGTCCTACTAATTTCTCGTCCACTTTATGACAAGTAAGACAATCACTTTTTGCAATCAAGCCAAGCCCTTTCTTGTATACTGGATTATTTGAAACGTCGTCGCCATCAGCTTTCTCTGCACTAGCATTTTCTTTCGTACTGTTATCTTTTGAAGAAGAACCTGCTTCACTCCCATTTCCACAAGAAATTAACAGCGCCAAGAATGAAATTCCTAAAATTTGAAAACAATATTTCAACAATTGTTCCATGTCTGGTATATTGAATTGTAAAAATAAGATTTAGTCAAGTCCTAGCAATTTTCTATTTGTAGCAGTATCGGTAACACTGGATGCAAAATCATCGAAGGCTCTGTCTGTAACGCGGATAATGTGATTCTTAATAAAGGGGGCCCCCTCTTTAGCACCTTCCTCAGGGTGTTTAATGCAACACTCCCATTCCATCACCGCCCACCCTTGATAATCAAATTGCGCCAATTTACTAAAGATAGATTTGAAGTCGACTTGTCCGTCTCCTGGCGAGCGATATCTTCCTGCTCTGTTAGCCCAAGACTGATAGCCCCCAAAAGTGCCTTGTTTACCTGTGGAATTAAACTCCGCGTCTTTCACATGAAAGGCGCGAATGCGACTATGATAATGATCAATGTATTGTAAGTAATCAAGCTGCTGCAATACAAAGTGCGAAGGGTCATAGAGCAAACATGCTCGAGGATGTTGATTAACTTCTTGTAAAAAAAGTTCATAGGTAACCCCGTCAAATAAATCTTCACCGGGGTGTACCTCAAAACAAATATCTACTCCGCACTCATCAAAATAGTTTAGGATAGGCAACCATCTTTTTCCCAACTCTTTGAAGCCTTCTTCCACCAATCCTGCGGGACGCTGTGGCCAGGGATGAAAAGTATGCCAAAGCAAGGAGCCACTGAAAGTTGGATGAGCAGTTAAACCCATATGCTCAGAGGCTTTCGCCCCAAACTTTACCTGCTGCACCGCCCATTCAGTACGTGCCTTGGGATTTCCTCGTAAAGCCACAGGAGCAAAGCCATCAAATAAATCATCGTAGGCCGGATGAACAGCTACTAACTGTCCTTGTATATGCGTAGATAATTCAGAAATTTTTAAACCACAACTTTCTACCATTCCTTTAATCTCTTCCGCATAAGTTTTACTTGTGGCCGCTTTTTCCAAATCGATACAGCGAGCATCCCACGTGGGAACTTGAACGGCTTCATATCCTAGCGATTTAGCCCATCGACAGATAGATAAAAGATCATTGAAAGGAGCTTTGTCTCCTAAAAATTGAGCTAAGAAAATACCGGGTCCTTTTACGGTAGTCATACCAAATCTTTAAAGGGTGAAATCAATCCATTTTTGTTCAGCTTGTCCGGAATGAATCATATACGAAATAAAAGCCATTCCTCTTATGCCTTCGTTGATTCCTGGAAAATCTAAGTCCTCTTGCGTAGGCGTATTTCCAGATTCAATCGCTCTGATAGTATTGGCAAAATTTTTGTACAAATTTGCAAATGCTTCCAAATAACCCTCGGGATGTCCGGAAGGAATTCGGGTATTGTGATTAGCATAGCCACTCAAATAAGTATTACCTGTTCTTAATTTTTCAGTAGGACGATCGGGCCATTTTAACAACAAGGTATTAGCGTCTTCTTGATTCCACTCCAGTCCTCCTTTATCTCCATACACACGTATTGAAACTTTATTCTCTTCGCCTGTAGCAACTTGCGTAGCGATTAATACGCCGCTGGCCCCATTATTAAAACGAAGTAAAGCCGCTCCGTCATCATCTAGTTTTCTACCCTGCACCACCGTATTGATATCTGCACAAAGCTGTGCTACTTTTAATCCTGAAATATATTCCGCTAAATTAAAAGCATGAGTGCCTATATCACCCATGGCTCCCGCAATTCCACTACGGGAGGGATCAGTTCGCCAGCTAGCTTGTTTATGATCACTCGCCTCCAAAAAGCTACTTAACCAACCTTGTGGATATTCTACATAAACCTTGCGAATAGTGCCTAAAACTCCCATTTTCACCAACTGGCGAGCCTGCTTAATCATGGGATAGCCCGTGTAGGTATGACAAAGCAACAATTGTTTACCACTTCTTGTCAAATGTTCTTGCAAATGTTTCGCTTCTTCTAAAGAGAAGGTCATGGGTTTTTCTAAAACCACATGAAACCCTTTTGAAAGAGCCAGCATTGCCGGAGCAGCGTGAAGATGATTGGGAGTAACAATACAAACAATATCAATTTTTTTATCAGCAGGAAGCAACGCTTCTTGCTCAAGCATCTTTACATAGTCGTCATACACGCGAGAGGGGTCAAGGAATAACTCCTTCCCTGTTTGTTGGCTAACCGAGGGATGGGAGCTAAAAGCCCCCGCCACCAATTCAATCTGACCATCTAAGGCAGCCACCACTCGGTGCACCGCCCCTATAAAGGCACCTTTACCGCCCCCGATCATGGCCATTCGAAGCTTTCGATTCATAAATTGAAAATAGAATTGTGAAGTACTAAAATTACTATATTTATTGGCAATTGCTTGTTATGAAAACGACAACCTACCTCCAGCTCGCGCTGATGATGTTTCTTAATTTTTTTGTTTGGGGAATCTGGTTTGTAACGATGGGTACCTATCTCAGTACCCGACTCGGTGCCAGCGGAATTGAAATTGGTGTAGCCTATGGTACTCAATCATTGGGTGCCATCATTGCCCCCTTTGTAATTGGACTAATTGCAGATAAATATTTTGCAGCTCAACGAATTTTAGGAATACTCCACCTATTTGGGGCCTTACTCCTTTATTTTATTTCCCAAGAAGCCAGCTTCAATGGATTTTACCCCTACTTACTTGTTTATATGATCATTTACATGCCTACCCTGGCCTTGGGTAATGCAATCTCCTTTAAGCAGTTGAGTAATCCTGAAAAAGAATTTTCCTTTATCAGAGTTTGGGGTACTATTGGATGGATTGTCGCAGGTCTCTTG
>JBMSWW010000179.1:0-3371 GCA_049425065.1 Chitinophagaceae bacterium | reverse complement strand
CGTCTTAGCGATAGCGACAGCGTATCAGGGATATTTTTATTTTTTCGGTCGTTGAGGTGAAGCCCAATAATTGGGCTTAACTCAACTTCTTTGTTAACGCAGTTTGTTGTCGTCTTTATAAAAACGAGGATCGAATTCATTTAGCACGACATCATTAATGGCTAATGTAGGCTGGGAAAAATCACACCCTTGGGTTAGTTTTTCAAAAGGGGTTTCGATGAGTTGTTTTTTGGCAGACTCAGCAGAGGTTGCTTCAACTTCCACTTCAAAGTCATACGTCTTACTCATCTTGACGGTGTAAGATTTCAAAGTCACTCCTTTTTAATTAATGTTTTATTTTTCTAATAGTAAGAATGATTTTCAAAAAAGAAAAGAATTAAATTTTTTTGGTATATTGTATTACAGATACCAGCAAAAGACTCAATTCTCGTTTATTTTCAAATCTTTTGAGAAAATTAAAAATGGAATTCTTTACTATTTTATAAAAAAAAAATGTAATTTTTTTTTATCAATAATAGAAAATTTTACTTCAATTCTCGAATTCTATTTTCTTACCTAGTATATCCTCGTCAATTCAAGGAGAGCCAACCCGAACTATTCCAAAAATTTATATCAAGGTAATTAGAATAACTTATACAAAGAAGTAAAAATTAATCATCATTTCCTTTGTAATGATGATTTTCCTTATATTGGTGAGAAGAGGTCATCATTCGCTCATGCACGGCTTCCATTCCCCGGTCGACCATATCTAGGATCTCTGCTGCGTGTTTTTGGAGGAGGGCTACGACTACAGGATTGTTCGATGTTTGCACCAGCGCTATGCCTTGGTAGGTAAGCTCTATTTCGGTTTCAATTTCCGCATAGGAGTCAAAGATTTCATGCAGCGTCGGCGATTGGATAATAACTTTAGGGTTTTTTTCCTCTTGCAGGCGCGTGACCATCATCGTGACATGATCGATGAGACTTGCGCGCAGTAAATCATTTTCAGTTTCTGTTACGGTTCTGATGCCGTTGGGAAGATTCTCGACGGTGCGGGTAATTTCTTTATGTTGCGTAAAGAGGATTTGAAGATCCTTGATTTCTTTTTCGCTGATATCCTCCCCTTGCAGACCCGGCATGTTAACTTCATCATGCTGATGCATTTTTAAATGTTTGTGATGGTGTTGACTTTCTAAGGAGGGAACTGAAAATACAACACCTATCATAAAAATGAGTACAGCAATTAAAAAGAAAAGAACCTCTCTTTTTTTGATAGTTGCGAATATCATTCTTTCAATCATACTTTTGATAAAAGGAAAGTCTTTGATTTAGATCAAATTTATCTAGTCCCCATCGTCTCAGCTAAGCAATGCAATGTTTATAAAAAAATTATAAACTTTTAAAATATGAATTCGCTTATTATTAATGCTCTCATTTACCTTCTCGCTGCGGTGGCAGTGGTACCTTTGGCCAAGCAGTTTAAGTTAGGATCCATTGTTGGTTATATTCTAGCTGGTATCTTAATTGGACCATTTGTTCTAGGATTAATCAGCGATCAAAAAGGCGTTCATACTTTCGCTGAGTTCGGCATCATCATGATGCTGTTTTTGATTGGGTTAGAAATTCGCCCCTCCGAGTTGTGGTCTATGCGACGCAAATTTTTACGATATGGCGTTTCCCAGATTTTATTGACCACGATGGTCATTGGATTGGTGGTTTATTACTTTACCAGGCAAATTAATTTATCCATTATTGCTGGTCTAGTGCTCGCGTTGTCATCGACAGCTATTGTGATACCCACCCTCAGTGAGATGAGCCAGGATGTCAATAACACGGGACGCTCGGCTCTATCGGTTCTCTTACTGCAAGACGTGATGGTTATTCCAATTATCGCGTTGATTGCCTTGCTTTCGCCCAGTGGAATACAGTCCCAAAATGGAGAGTTTCTTCAACAGTTCAATAATATTGAAACGTTCATTATCATTGTGGCTAGTGTGGGGATTATTGTTTTTGTTATCCGGATTATTGGTTACCGATTTTTCCATTATATCGCCAAGACCAATCAACGAGAGATCTTTATAGCAAGTATTCTGCTGATCGTCATCGCGGTGTCTTATATTATGCAATTAATCGGACTATCGCCGGCTTTGGGAGCTTTTTTGGTCGGTATGTTGTTATCGGATAATGAATATCGGCACAGTATTGAAGTGGATATTGCCCCTTTTAAAGATATTTTACTGGGGCTCTTTTTTATTACCGTGGGAACTTCCTTGAATGTCACCTACGCCCTAGACAACTATGCTTTGGCGCTTGTCGCCTTTATATCCCTACTACTTATAAAAGGAAGTATTCTTTGGGTCATCGCCTATCAAGGGGATATCGAACCCGAACAGCGATTATTCTTTGCCGTTTCCTTATGCCAAGCTGGTGAGTTTGCATTTGTACTTGGGGGTTTTGCCTTTCAAGCGCAGTTATTTGACTATAGTTTTTATACGCTAGTCAATGTAATCGCTACGCTTTCCATGATCACCACCCCCTTTTTGATGCGAGCATTTTTAAAGCGCCAAGGAAAAATTCTCAATGAAACAGAAGAATTAGATCCGGGGGAAGTAGCAGAGAGTGATATTATTATTGCGGGCTTTGGTCGATTTGGTCAGATTGTCGGACGATTTCTTTTATCGCAGGGATTTAAACTAACCATCTTGGAGGAGGATCCCGATCAAGTGCGACTGCTTCGGGACTTTGGCTATCAAGTGTATTACGGCAAGGCGAGCGATGAGCGAATTTTGGAGACGATTAAAGCAAACAAAGCCAAATACTTTATTGTGGCGGTGGACGATCATAAAGCCAGCTTGGAGATTATTGATTTATTGAATAAAAAATACCCCAGACTCAAAGTCTTAGCCCGCGCCATCGATCGTCGCCATGTCTATGATTTAATGGATCGCAAAGTACACTCCTATCAACGAGAGACGTTTCTTTCCTCTCTTGCCATCGGCGAGGATATTCTCACGCATATGGGGGTAACCAAAAACTCCATTAAAAAGAAACTCAAACTCTTTACCGATCACGACAATAACACCATTAAAATAATGAAGCGCCAGTTCGATAATAATGAAAACTACAGCTTAACCTTCAAGCAGCGCCAAGAGGATTTAAAAAACCTTCTCTCCAAAGAAGAAAATCAAATGAAAAAAAAGAGAAGACCGAAAACCAAAACATCTACCCCCAAGACTTGATCATCGATGAAGAAATTACTCGCCATCCTTTTGCTTTTTTTCCATATGTCGGTGGCCAGTGACATGAAGCTCATTGGGCAAGGAACGCTCAAAGTATTATTCTTTGAAGTATATGATATTCGCCTCCTATCTGACTCCAGGTCCTTTTCGTGG
>JBMSWW010000178.1:0-3372 GCA_049425065.1 Chitinophagaceae bacterium | reverse complement strand
TGGAATAAAAATTATTTGCTGCCCGCTTATGATTCTTGGAAATGGAATATGTTGGACTGGAATGGTCTTATCAATCCGCTGGCGTCAGCCGTAAAGTGTGCATGGAATGTAACTACCGTAAGTACTAGTTATATGGAGGAATTACAGGTAAGTGCTGCGGGGCTTGAAAATCTTTTTGCTCAAGAGAAATCCAAATCAGTGGGTATTCTAAATGGCATCGATATTCAGATTTGGGATCCATCTACTGATAGTTATTTACTGCATCATTACGATGACACTACAGTAGAAAAAGGGAAGCGTGCCAATAAAGAAGAAATCTGTCGTCATTTTAATCTAGATCCTAATCGTCCCTTGTGTTGTTTTGTGGGAAGACTAGTAGGAGAAAAAGCAGCTGATTTATTACCTGATGCTATCGCCGATGTAGTGCATCATAACCAAGGGAGAATTAATTTTGTGGTCTTGGGCTCCGGGGATTCCACTATTGAAACTAGGTTGCAACAGCTAAAAAATTCGATTCCCAACTCTTATGGGGTTTATATCGGCTATGAAGAAGCCTTGAGCCATTTGCTTTATGCAGGTTCAGATTTTCTACTCATGCCAAGTCGTGTAGAACCTTGCGGATTGAATCAACTTTATGCACTTCGCTATGGAACTCATCCTATCGTTCGCAATGTAGGGGGGCTTCGGGATACCGTTATTGATATTGGTGACGAAGGTGGATTTGGAATTCGCTTTGAGCAAGCTTCTCACTGGGATATTATTTACTCTTTACGTAGGGCTATTGATCTTTATTACAATGAGCCTAAAAAACTTTTTCAGTTGCAATGTACCATGATGACCATTGATCATTCCTGGAATAGAGCTGCGAAACAATATTTGGATTTATATTCTAATTTGAATTGATTTATTATGGCAATTAAAACGATCACTCACGCTACAGAAATACTTTCTGTGATTTTAGGGGGAGGTGCCGGATCTCGACTTTATCCATTAACTGCAAGTCGTTCAAAACCGGCTGTACCCATTGCTGGTAAGTATCGATTGGTAGATATTCCTATTTCCAATTGCCTCAATAATGGAATAGGAAGAATGTTTGTGTTGACGCAATTTAATTCTGCTTCCTTGAACCGGCATATAAAAAACACCTATCATTTTAGTGCTTTTAGTAGGGCCTTTGTGGATATATTAGCCGCTGAACAAACCCCAGACAATCCCACTTGGTTTCAAGGAACGGCTGATGCCGTTAGGCAAGGGCTTCGTCATATTGAGCCTTTCGAAAGTGAGTACGTACTGATTCTTTCGGGAGATCAATTGTATCAAATGGATTTTGCCTCCATGTTGGACAATCATAAATCACTGGGGGCCGATATTTCTATTGCCACAATACCTGTTACTGAAAGAGAGGCTCCTGAGTTTGGGATTTTGAAAAGTAAAGGGGGCTTGATTACCTCTTTTGTGGAAAAACCTGCTAAAGAATTATTACCTGAATGGGTAAGTGATACGGGGAATGAAATGATTACTCAGGGTAGAAACTATCTGGCCTCTATGGGTATTTATATTTTCAACCGCAAATTATTATTCGATTTATTACGAAATGAATTTAAAGATGCTACAGACTTTGGTAAAGAAATTATTCCGCAATCAATCAGTAGCTATCGGGTTGCCAGTTATCAATATTCAGGATACTGGACAGATATAGGGAATATTCATTCATTCTTTGAGGCCAATATTGAATTGACTAAGGATATTCCGGCATTTGATATGTTTGATAGTGGTCGTACAATCTACACCCGCTCACGTATGCTTCCTCCAGCTAAAATTAGTGGAACTACTTTAGAGAAAGTGCTGATAGCGGAGGGGTCTATCATCAGTGCTTCGCGATTGGAGCGTTGCGTTATTGGAATTCGAAGTAGAGTAGGCTTAGGCACTACCATGGGGGATACTTATATGATGGGAGGAGATAATTATGAAACCCTGGAGGAAATAAAAGAAAACTCAGCCAACGGAATTCCTCCCATTGGCGTGGGGGAACGTTGTTTTATAAGAAATGCTATTTTGGATAAAAATGTCCGCATAGGCAATGATGTAAGAATTAACGGAGGATCTCATATGGAGAACAAAGATCACCCTTTGTTTGCGGCTAAAGATGGGATTGTCGTGGTAAAAAAAGGGGCGATAATCCCGGATGGTTTTGTGATCTGATTTTGCCTACGTGAAATGAATCAATATCTTGAGAGTAAATTTATTGGTTGCTAAATAATTGCTATGTCATTTACTACACTCTTGCCTAAGCCAAAACTATCCTTTGCGCAGGTCTTCAATATGAGTTTTGGATTCTTGGGTATCCAATTTGGATTTGCTTTACAGAATTCTAATGCCAGTGGCATTTTACGTAATTATGGAGCGGATGTAGAACATCTCTCCTGGTTTTGGTTAGCAGCACCGCTGGTAGGATTGATTGTTCAGCCATTGGTAGGTTACTATAGTGATCGTACCTGGAATAAATGGGGGAGACGTCGTCCTTATTTTTTAGCTGGAGCTATTTTGTCAGCAAGTGCCTTAACCTTAATGCCCAATGCCAACTTACTGGGGGCTATTGCTCCACTAGTAATCATCGGCGCAGGTTTTTTAATGGTTATGGATGCCTGTTTCAATTTGTCTATGGAGCCGTTTCGCGCATTGGTAGCGGATAACCTTCCAGATTCTCAACGGACGCTGGGTTTTTCTGTTCAAACTTTTTTAATTGGCGTAGGTGCTGTGGCAGGGTCATTACTTCCTTATCTCTTGCATAACTGGGCAGGCATCTCTAATCAGGCACCTTCTGGCGTGGTTGCCCCTAATGTTAAAATTGCTTTCTACATCGGTGCAGCTGTTTTTCTTTTTAGCATGTTATGGACAGTGGTAAAAACAAGAGAGTATCCTCCTGCTGAGTATGAATTATATCACGGTAAACAAGAAGATTCTAATCAAGGCCTTGCTTCTATTTTTACCGATTTGAAAAAGATGCCCCGTACTATGAAACAATTGGGGTTGGTTCAATTTTTCAGTTGGTTTGCACTCTTCGGTATGTGGGTTTTTACTACCGATACAATTTCCACGCATATTTTTGGGCTATCTATTGAGGATAAAAGCTCAGACTTGTATAGACAGGCCCAAGATTGGACGGGCGTTATTTTTGGTGTTTATAATGCAGTGTCGGCTGGTTATGCCTTGTTACTTCCTACCATTGCCAATAAGGTTGGACGAAAAAAAACACATGCACTTTCTTTACTAATTGGAGGAATAGGTTTGGTCTCTATCTATTTTGCGCCAAACAAAGAAGCCTTGCTTTTTTCAATGGTCTGTGTGGGTATTGCCTGGGCTAGTATTTTG
>JBMSWW010000177.1:0-3425 GCA_049425065.1 Chitinophagaceae bacterium | reverse complement strand
GGGCTAGTGATAATCCTACCCAGATCCAAAAAGGGAATGCAGACATGGGGCCTTCGAGTGCCACGTCAAAAGAGGCGTTTATCAAAAAGGCGACTAGACAAGCACTGTAAAAAAAAGTTTCCTCCTTTGTAGCCACATGCGAAGCAACCCGTTGTGCCCGAAACAAAAAAATCAAAAACGCAATCCAAATCAAGAAAACTGGAACCCCATACCGCGCTAAAATATCCAGGTGAAAATTATGTGGTGCTCGTAAGGGTGTTCGGTCGGTAGATTCATCTGCGGGAATGCCATCATCTTGTGCAATATTGATCCCCAGTCCTTTTCCAGTAAAAAAATAAGGACCGGCAAAAGTGTAATCAATGATTTTACCCCACCAAGCTAATCGCCATACGATATTGCCACTCAACGAACCCTCCACATTTCCACCCACAATACTGGTAAAGTTTTTTTGTAACTGTTCTAACCCTGTATTTCTTCCCTGTACTTTATCTTCCACTTTTGTGAGACTATAAAGTGGAATTGCAATCAATAATAGAAGCGGGACAAATCGCAAATAGGTTTTCCAGTTTTCAAATGCAGCAGTCTTTCTGCTAAACCAAGCATAAAGAGATACCCCTGCAATAAAGGCAACGGCGCCCCCGCGATTAAAAGTTCCTACAATAAAAAATAAATAAGCAATCAAAATCGCATTTAGGATCAAGAACCTTTTTGGCAATTGAATGCGTCCTGTTAGCAGAAGCAAACTGGTTATTAATAGTTGCACCCCCAAATCACCACGTTTGTATTCAAAAAAAGGAATACCGCCAAAAAGTGACCATACTTCAAGCACCGGGAAAAGTGCCGTTGCCAAAAAACTTAACGTCGCAATTAGTGGGAACCACGTGTACAATTGAAATATGCGCTTTTTGAACAAGTCCAGCCGATCCAAATAAAGAAAAGGAATCAATAACAACAATGCATAGTTGAAAATAAAACTGTCTTTGATCACATCCATCGCATTATACCGCGTAAAGCCAACTCCCATCCAAACAAAATTCAGACCCAAGAGCAAAGCCATGAGCTGCGTTGTACGATTCCACGTAAATGCAAGTGTATTTCTTTCACGAATCATATGCAACACACCCATGAGTAGCGTTGCTTCTGTCAAAAAACTATAGGCTAGTCCCTTATTAAAAAAGAGATAGGCCCCATAGACCAAGATCAGCCAATTAAAAAAATAGTCTTTTGCCTTCATGAGAGGTGAGCTAAAAATTGGTTTCTGATGTTCAATAGTTTTATCAAGGTCCAATCGATACGCGCATTTTCATCTTTTTCGATGGTACTCACACCCGGACCCTGAGAAATCACTTCTGGTATTATTCCACCAACTCGCAAAACCGATGGATCGATATACCGCTTGAACTCATCGACAGGAAGTTTAAGCTTGCCTGTTTTTTTTAAAAGATGATCGGCCGCTTTTCGGTTTAAACTATATCCATAAGCTCCACTCACAGAAGGCAGAAAAGGTGTACCCGCATAGTGCGTTGCATCCACTCGTACACGTGAGCTTCGCTTAAGTACCATATTACCTAACCAGGCTCCCCAAAAAAAGAGATCATAACGCGCAGTAAGAGTGACAAATTCTTTTTGTAATACTTCTAATTGCTGCACCTGACTATCCGATTCTACAATCAAATAATGTTCATTGGTAGTAGCAGTTGCGCGAATATCCATCCAAATGCGTCGGTTACTTAAGAGCACTCCTAATTCACCCGGCAAAAAAGGATTTCCTCTCCGATGTTTTGCTGTTGCGAGTATCTGCTTCGCGAACGGAACATGATCCACCTCCGGATAAATGGCAGGTGTTTTTTTTAGGCCAGGTAATTGCGTTAACAATTGTTGCACATTGGCAGCCCTTGCCTTTTCATGGTCTGCTGTTATGACGTATCCCCTTATCACTTATTTTTTGATGAGGTCCACTAAAATGGGTGGAATAAATTGTTTGATAGTTTGCTTCCAGTTACGCGTTTCAGAAACTACTTCCTGCTCATGGCCTTTTCTTGCTTTAAAAAGCGTAGAATGATCCAGCAGCTCGGGATTGACCTCCGACTGCGGACGTCCATTGGAATAATAATATAAAGCGATTGACTTGCGACTTCTGTCTTCGGGGCAGTTCAATGGATCGGGATGTCCATGATAGGAATAATCGGTGGTACTAAATAATGCCATCGTATTAAATACAGCAAATAATTTTTGAACGGAGTGCTCCATATTGCGATCCCAGAGTTCAAAATGACCGCCATATTCTTCTTTCCAATCTTTATTGAGATAGACCAACACATTTAACCGACGATCTAATCCTGTACGACTATGTTTATTAAAGTCGGCATGCACTTTGAGTAGCCCCCCTCTTTTAATTTCATGCAATCCGCCTCCAATTAAATAGGGATCGCCCAATAATGTTTCTTCGATAGAAGTCAACTCTTGCAAAAATTCAAGAAAAGGACCCGAGTTAAGAAAATGAATCAAATCAAGCGTGCGAGGACCCATCTCACTCTCGCCACGAGAAGCAAACTTCTTTTCATTGGGATTATTATATCTAATAGTATCCCGCGCCGCTAGATCTGGGAACTCAGCTAATACTTGTTCTAAAAAAACAGAGTCAAAAAAATCAGGAAAAGCCATATGCGGAAATGGAGAAGCAGCGCTATAGTCCACTTTTCGTGAAGCGGCAACAGCTTTTAAATCTTTGTAGGCACTATTTAAATATTGACTCATGACTCTCTTTTCAATCGAAATAGTAAATAAAGTGGATTAAATATAAGACTTGTTGAAGCAAAGGCAATCAGCGAGGCCCATACAGCACCCGATAGTCCCCATTTAGTAATAAAAAAACCAGTCAACACCAACGAAGCAGCACTTTGAATAGTAGATAAAATAGAAGGTACTTTATTATACTTTAAGGCAGAGAGAAAAACTACAGAAACGTGATCAATGACTAACAAAAAAACATACAACGCATACACTAAAAAGAGGGAGCGACTTTCTTCGGTGTTATAATGACTCCACCAACTAAAGAGTTCATCTCCTCTCCAAATCAATAGGGCAAAGGCCACTACTGACAACCCCACTACGCGAAAAAAAACAAAATTGAATCGCTGCAATAAACCCGCCCAATTCTGTTCTGCTTGCATTGCCTAAATACACGGAAACAAAACGCCTGTAAAATTGGTAAGCCCGGTACGAAACACTTCAAAAAAACGAAACACTAAAAGGAATATAGTTAACTGTGCGGCAGTCAAATAATGTTGTAATAATAAGATCTGGATATTATAGGCAATTACCGTAGCCAGCATACTTTGAAAATACCAAAAGCTATAACGGAGCTGACTTTGTAAAACTGAAAAATCAAATTGCAACCATTGAATTTTGAAACTGACTTGCTT
>JBMSWW010000176.1:0-3425 GCA_049425065.1 Chitinophagaceae bacterium | reverse complement strand
TTATTAGTGCTTTGCTGTATGATTTTTGCCCGTAACGCAGCGATGGCATTCAATCGATATCTGGATAGAGCTATCGATGCGCGTAATCCAAGAACCGCCATTCGAGAAATACCCAGTGGGGTAGTAGCACCTAAAAGTGCGCTATTATTTACTCTTATGAATGCTCTTTTATTTATAGGCTGTACCTGGTTTATTAACCCCATATGTTTTTTGCTTTCCCCGGTTGCGCTGGCCGTGGTATTGGGATATAGCTATACTAAAAGATTTACGCCGCTTTGTCACTTGGTACTTGGTATTGGCCTTTCGTTGGCTCCCATTGGGGCCTTCTTGGCAGTAACAGGTTATTTTAGTTGGCTGCCCATCTTATTTTCTATGGCAGTGGTGTGTTGGGTAAGTGGGTTTGATATTATTTATGCGTTGCAAGATGAGGAATTCGATCGCACTAATCGGTTGCATTCCATTCCTGCTTGGGTGGGCACGAAAGGGGCATTATGGGTGTCTAGAGTTTTGCATGTGATCAGCTTTTTATTCATTGTAATAGCAGGATTCTATGGTCAGTTTGGATGGAGCTTTGCCATTGGAGCTTTTATCTACGGGGCTATGCTGATTTACCAGCAACGTTTGGTAAGTCCTCATGATGTAAGCAAGGTAAATTTAGCATTCATGACAGCCAATGGAGTGGCTTCTGTATTTTTTGCGGTATTTGTCATTGCAGATCTTTTAATTTTTCATAGATAGGTATGGCAAGAATTCTGTCCTTAGATATTGGAGGTAAGCGTACGGGGATTGCGGTTACAGACCCCCTACAAATAATTGCCAGTGGATTAACTACCATTGAGGCCTCTCAATTAATTCCTTTTTTGAAAGATTATTTGCTACGTGAGTCAGTTGAGCGTTTTGTGGTAGGATGGCCTACTAATTGGGATGATAGTCCCACGCACGGTACGCCCTTGGTGGAGAGAGCCATAGAGGCCTTGCAAAAGAATTTTCCCACTATACCTATTCATAAAATGGACGAACGCTACACTTCTAAAATGGCAAAGGATGCCATGTTGGAAATGGGATTGAAAAAGAAAGATCGCCGCGATAAAAAAATAGTGGATGAGATTGCAGCCACCATTTTGTTGCAAGAGTATCTGCGTTCGGTTCAGGGGTTGTAACTTTGCCTAATGATTTTTCCCATTATCGCCTATGGCGACCCCGTACTTAGAAAAGTTGCTGTGGATATAAAACCCGGAGACTTGGACTTGCCCTCCTTTATAGAAAGCATGTGGGAGACCATGTATTCCAGCAATGGAGTAGGATTAGCTGCACCACAGGTGAATCACAGTATTCGTTTATTTACTGTAGATACAATGCAGATTTTTGAGAATATGGAAGACGATGAGATAAAAACCTATCCCGATGCTCCCGGCATTAAGGCGGCTTTTATCAATGCGCAAATTACTTCAATGACCGGAGATCCATGGCCTTATAATGAAGGTTGTTTAAGCATTCCTAAGATCCGAGAAGATGTAAAAAGGCCTGCTACTATTACTATGGAGTATGTAGACGAGAATTTTATACCTCATCAGCAAATCTTCACGGGTATCACCGCCAGAGTGATCTTACATGAATATGATCACATAGAGGGCAAATTATTCATTGATCATTTAACGCCACTCAAAAGAAAATTATTGAAAGGGAAGCTGAATGATATCAGCAAGGGCAAAGTGAACGTAGATTATAAGATGAAATTTCCGGGATGAGACGCTATCTACTCACACCTCTACTTTTTTGGGGTACTCTTATTCAAGCCCAGACTTCAACGGAAGATTCACTAGATAATATTCGCTTGGCGCAGATGATCAATTTGAGCGAAGTAGTGGTGAGTAGTAATTTGGATATTTCACGCTTTATTGAGCAAGTAAAAAGAGACACCACTTTTTATAAAGCATTTAAGAATCTTCGCGTGTTGGGTTTTACATCCAGTAATGACATCTTACTGCGCGATAAAAAAGGAAATCCCTCCGCCCGATTGATTAGTAAAACTCGTCAGGTAAGAGAAGCAGGATGCAGAACTATGCAAGTGTTAGAGGAAAATACACAAGGCGATTTTTATGACCGCGATGGTGGGTATAACTATTACACCGCAGAGCTGTATGCAGGACTTTTTTTTACAACTGGAAAAGTATGTGGAGAAACTAATGTGCTTCGATCATCTAGGTTAAATCCTCGAGAGCAACGGGGTCTGGCAAAGCACAAAGAGCAATTGAAAATGCTACTCTTTAATCCTGGCCATAAAGTGCCTGGGATTCCCTTGATGGGCGATAAGATTGATCTTTTTGATCCGCAACGTGCTCAGTTATATGATTTTTCTATTGATTACGCCGACCGTAACGGGGAGTCATGTTATTTATTCTCAATCAAAGCAAAAGATAAACTGCGTTCCGGTGAGTTGGATAAGATTGTAGTGGATCGAATGGATACTTGGTTTAGTACTAAAACAATGGAGGTTTTGTCTCGCCATTACACAATGAGTTATGATGCCGGCGTTTATGATTTTAATGTGCAATTGGAAGCCGAAATGACTCGATTCAATGGATTGCTCGTGCCCAAAGTATTACGCTATGTTGGAAATTGGGATGTTGCTTTTAAAAAAAGAGAGCGAGGTGTATTCACGGCTACGCTCTATGATTTCAAACAATAGTCAAATTTAGCGCTTAAAATTAGCGGCGTAGGATCTCCACTTTTCTATTACCAGTTGCATATCCTGTGGTAATTCTGTGTCAAATTCCAACAGCGCTTGAGTAACAGGATGAACAAATCCTAATGTTTTAGCATGCAGAGACTGTCGGGGGCAGAGCTCAAAACAGTTATCGACAAATTGTTTGTACTTGGTATAGATGGTTCCCTTCACAATTTTATCCCCTCCGTAAAAATCATCATTAAAAAGAGGATGTCCTATATATTTCATATGAACACGTATCTGGTGAGTTCTACCCGTCTCCAGTACACAACGCACCAGGGTAACATATCCAAAACGTTCCAGCACTTCATAATGTGTGATGGCTTCTTTGCCATGGTCTCCCTCCGGATAAGCCTCGAATAATTTTCTGAATCGTTGGTGTCGACCAACATGCGCCACAATAGTGCCACGGTCTTGCGCTACATCTCCCCATACCAGCGCTATGTATTGTCTTTTTACGGTGTGGTCAAAAAACTGTTTGGCCAGTTGACGCATAGCTACATCCGTTTTTGCCAGCACTAATAAACCGCTGGTGTTTTTGTCTATACGATGGACCATGCCAAAACGGGGTAGCGATTCCTCCGATACTGTGGGGTTTTGTTGTTGCAGGTACCAGGCAACCCCGTTGAGTAAAGTGCCAGTATAATTTCCACTACCTGGGTGTACCACCATGCCGGCAGGCTTGTGTACTACCATT
>JBMSWW010000175.1:0-3452 GCA_049425065.1 Chitinophagaceae bacterium | reverse complement strand
CATTTCGGCAAATACCGGAATAGGTTCCTTGCGTGTAGACGCCCAATCAAAAAGCTGTTTTCCTCCGGCATAAGAACCTGTAAATCCAACCGCCTTCATTAAGGGATGTTTCACTAAAGCTTCTCCTACCAAAAAAGAAGCTCCATATACATGTTGAAACACAGCTGGATCAAGCCCTACTAAAGTGAGAGCCTTCGTAATAGCCGCCGCCGCAATAGTAGAAGTTTCCGCGTGAGCAGGATGTGCTTTCACTATAACAGTACAACCTGCTGCAAGCGCACTGGCCGTATCTCCACCAGCGGTGGAATAGGCAAAAGGAAAATTGCTGGACCCAAAAACTACTACGGGCCCAATAGGAATCATCGTTTTTCTGATGCTGGGTTTGACAGGCTCCGCTCCGGGAAAAGTATCTAAAGAAGCATCCAACCAAACCCCTTCTTTACAGGCCGACCCATAGCTTTCCAATTGAAAAACAGTACGACCTAATTCATTTTGCAATCTGGGTTCCGGCAAATGAGTTTCGCGCATAGCCGCTGCAATCAATTGACTACTGCTTTCTTTCAAGCAAGTAGCTACCGTGCGAAGCAGCTGCTGACGCTGCACCAATGAAGTTTTACGAAAGGAGGCAAAGGCCTTGGCAGAAGCTGCCACCACTCTATTTATTTCTGTAAGTGAAGAATCTTCAAAAAGCATACTATAATTTATCAGGATAATGAAGGTCTGTTAGCTATAGCGGTACGAATCACGTGCAATACTTTTTCTTTTTCCTCTCCCTCTAACTCTAAACGAGGCGCACGCACATTGGCCGAACCAATACCCGTTTCCTGCGCAGCCAGTTTAATGTATTGAACCAATTTGGGATGAATATCCAATTCCAGCAAGGGCATAAACCAACGATAAATCTTTTGAGCCTCTTCTAATTTCCCCTCTTGTACCAAGCGCCAAATAGCGACAGTTTCATCCGGGAATGCATCTACTAATCCGGCTACCCAACCATGGGCCCCCAAGCATAGTTCCTCCATCGCCAAAGTATCTACTCCGCAAAGAATTTTAAACCGATCTCCAAAACGATTGATCATACGAGTGAGATTGGTAACATCGCGGGAGCTTTCTTTCAAGGCCTGTACATTGGAACATTCCAACAATAGATCAAATAATTCAGGACGAAAATCAATTTTATAATCGACTGGATTATTATATATCATAATAGGGAGCGAAGTACTTTTCGCCACCGTTTTAAAATATACAGCTGTTTCCCGATCATCTGCTTTATAACGCATCGGAGGCAAGAGCATAATCCCATCGGCTCCCCAAGTGGAAGCATTCTTTACTTGCTGAACAGCTTCCTCTGTATTGGACTCTGCTATATTTAGAATCACCGGAAGACTATTTCCCAAAAAAGACTTAGCTACCTGTACTAATGATTTCTTTTCTTCATTGCGAAGGGTACTGGCTTCTCCAAGAGACCCTCCGATAATAACGCCATGCACACCCGCCTTTTGCTGTGCCGCCAAGTTCTTTTCAAATAATGGAATATCAATGGTGTCTGCAGAAGTAAAAGGAGTTAGTAGCGCTGGGTAAACGCCTTTCCATAAAATATCCATAAAGGAGGATTTTTGCTAAGATAAGTAAACTAAAAAAGGTTTAGTCTACTACTTCGCCCTCAAGATCATAATCATAGGCCTTGGTGATTTTCACATTTACAAAATCACCTATAGGTAGTTTTTTATTGGTAGTAATTACTACTTCATTATCTACCTCTACCGAGTCAAACTCAGTACGTCCTAAATAACGTCCTGCCTCTTTTTTATCTATGATTGTTTTAAAGGTCTTTCCTACTTTTTCTTGATTAAGTTCGTAGGAAATCTCTTGTTGGAATTCGATAATTTCCTGTGCTCTTTGCTCCTTCTTTTCCTGAGGCAAACTATCTTCCAACGCGTAAGCAGAGGTACCCTCTTCATGTGAATAGGTAAAAATGCCCACCCGATCAAAACGATGTTTTTCTAAAAATCCTTTTAACTCTTCAACATCTTCTTCTCGTTCTCCAGGGAAACCAGCAATCAGAGTGGTTCGTAAACAAATGCCTGGCACCTTTTCACGAATAGTGGGAATAAGCTCCTCCATTTCTGCACGTGTAATTTGTCGCTTCATCGCTTTAAGCATATTATCAGCCGCATGCTGCAAAGGCATATCAAGGTAATTGCAAATATTGGGACGTTCGCGCATTACCTCTAAGATATCCAAGGGGAATTTAGAGGGATAGGCGTAATGTAATCGTATCCACTCCAGTCCTTCTACGTCAGCGAGTCTATTCAACAAATCAGACAAGACTCTTTTCTTATAGAGGTCTAACCCATAGTAGGTTAATTCCTGCGCAATGAGCATTACTTCTTTTACGCCCTTCTTCACCAGCGATTCGGCTTCATCCACCAATGATTCCAAGCTTCGGCTACGATGGACACCACGCATTAAAGGAATAGCACAGAAGGAGCAAGTTCTGTTGCAACCCTCGGCAATTTTCATATAGGCGTAATGCTTAGGGGTAGACAAAAGTCGCTCGCCCACTAACTCTGATTTATAATCAGCCTCCAGCTCTTTGAGCAAAAAAGGAAGATCCATGGTACCAAAATAGGCATCCACTTCTGGGATTTCGGTTTCTAAATTTTGCTTGTAGCGCTCACTTAAGCAACCCGTCACATATACTTTCTCCAACTTTCCTTTTCGCTTCAATTCCACTTGATCAAGAATGGTATTGATGCTTTCCTCTTTGGCTTTGTCAATAAAACCGCAGGTATTCACCACCACAATATTGTGATCTTTTTTTTTATTCTCGTGTACCACTTCAATGGAGTTGGCTTGCAACTGTCCACTCAGCACTTCGCTATCCACCATATTTTTACTGCAACCCAGCGTAATGATATTTACCTTATTGCCACGCAATTTTCCAGTTCTCATGCCTGCTCTTTTGATTCTAATGAAAATAAACTATTAACGAATGAGAATCTATCAAACACCAACAAATCAGTGGCTTGCTCACCCACTCCGATAAATTTCACCGGAATTTTAAACTGATCGGCGATAGCCAACACTACCCCACCTTTAGCAGTTCCGTCCAGTTTGGTAATAGCCAAAGCTGACACTTCCGTTGCCGCAGTAAAATGACGGGCCTGCTCCAAGGCATTCTGCCCTGTGGAACCATCCAAGACCAGCAGCACCTCATGGGGGGCATCCGGAATTGTTTTCTGGATCACTCGTTTAATCTTACTCAACTCATCCATCAAATGCAGTTTATTGTGCAAACGACCGGCAGTATCGATCAACACTACATCAGACCCTCTGGATATGGCACTTTGGACCGTGTCGAATGCTACAGCAGCAGGATCACTGCCCATGGCCTGTTTTACAATGGGCACCCCTGTTCGTTCACTCCAGATGGTGAGCTGGTCTACTGC
>JBMSWW010000174.1:0-3487 GCA_049425065.1 Chitinophagaceae bacterium | reverse complement strand
GGGATTGAACCTTCTTCCACCATGTTCTCCACCTATAATGCGCATTTGGCTAAATAATTAAGTGAAGTAAAATAATGAGCAGGAAATTCATTTTGAGCCATTTTCCAAGTGGCTTCTCTAAATGCTAAATAGGTAAAATATTGACTCAGTTCCTTATACAAAGAGGAGTCTTTTTCTATCAACCCCATCAATTCCACTTCCACCTCACTAGTTGTGAGAAGCTGATCTTCGCAAATCTTCAAAAGATAATACAAAACATCAGTAGGCGTTTCATAGAAAAATTCTTTGGCAAATAAGAATCGGTTATTGCGCAGCAAGAGTATAAAAATATGATTAAGACGGATCTCTACGATTAAGTTTCCTTGCATATCACTTTGACCTGCTTGCTGCAAAGCCAACTTAATATAGTGACGAGTTCTTAGTTCTGAATACCGATTATGTAATGCATTTATCAATAATGAAGGAATCGTATACCCGACATATAATTGCCATTCTGCTAAAGAGTCTTTTTTAAATAAAGAATTATCGCTGTAGGGATGTAATGCATAATGAGTGGCCAATAATTTATCGTCCTGAAAACCTGCCACCGGAAATAAAGTGAACTCATCCGTCTCAAAAGCAAATTCAACAGTTGGATAAACGGTTTCAGCCTCAGGCAATGTGGCAAGTAATTTTTCTAGAGTTTCCTTTGTCCAATTTTCAACAGAGAAATAATGAAGTTTATAAAGCTCATCCCCACCTCGGTTCGTTAACGAATATGACAGGTGACTTTTCCCTGCCTGAATGGCTAAGAGACTGCCTCTTGCAGGTGTTAATTCGCTTCCTATTTGAAATATAGAATTCACTGGAAATTGATTATTGCAATAATAGACAAATTTTAATTATCGTAGGTTTGCTTCCTTTTATGCAAGATCAGCAGTTATCCGCTTTACAGTTTAGCACCAGCAACCGGCAAATCATTCGGATGGCCCTGCCAATCAGTCTTGCCATATTAATTCCGCAGTTAAATTTTGTTATCAACAATATTTTTTTAGGCCATTACACGCAAGATTCCGATGCCTTGGCGGTAGCTGGAATTACAGGTGTTTACTATCTAATTTTTGCGGCCATCGGATTCGGCTTAAACAACGGACTACAGACTTTAATTGCCCGAAGAGCCGGAGAAAATAAGCCTGAGGAAATTGGATCTTTATTTAACCAAGGTGTTTTAATTGGGTTGCTAATTGCTACAGCAGGCATTTTGGTTACCTATATCTTCACCCCCTTTCTTTTTGGAATAGTGATAGAGAACAATTCAATTCTCGAAAAATCGCTTTCTTTTTTATCTATTCGTATATGGGGGCTCCCCTTTCTCTATGTGTATCAATTAAGAAATGCCTTACTGGTTGGCACCAATCAAAGTCGTTTTCTAATAGCGGGCACCTTGGCAGAAACTCTTTCGAATATTTTATTGGATTACAGTTTGATATTTGGACATTGGGGAATGCCTGAGCTTGGTTTTAATGGAGCAGCTTGGGCCTCCATATTTGCGGAGGCAATAGGCTTATGGGTAATCTACTGGATTATTGCTCGTAATGGAATTGCTAAACAATTCAATTTATTCAATGGCCTTAACTGGAGCACTCCCAAAAATAAATTGATTTTATCGGTATCGTCTCCCCTCATGTTTCAACATGCTATCAGCATTATCAGTTGGCAATATTTCTTTTTACTGATAGAGCACCATGGAGCAATGGCCCTTAAAGTGTCCAATATAATGAGAAATATTTTTGGGCTGTTCGGGTGTTTTTCCTGGGCTTTTGCCGCCACCGCCAATGCGATGGTGAGTAATATTATTGGCCAACAAAAAGAAACAGAGGTTCCTAAACTCATTATAAGAATTATTACACTAAGTAGTGGAATTGCCTTTGTGATAGCATTTATTTTGAATGTATTTCCCCATGTTTTTCTTACACTGTTTGGACAAGGAAAAGCATTTACCATAGCAGCGATTCCCGTACTTCGAGTAGTTTCTTTAGCGTTAATACTCTCCTCAATTTCTACAATTTTACTAAATGCTGTTACCGCTACTGGTAATACCCGAATTACTTTTTATATAGAAGTAATTGCCATTATACTTTATTGCACCTACATTTATTTGGTATCAGAATATTATTCCCTTCCCATTACCTATGGATGGATGAGCGAGTGGCTATATTGGACAAGCTTATCCCTACCCTCTTTATGGTATTTAAATAGCGGCAGATGGAAGAACAAGAGAATCTAGGCTTCCCATTTATAGGTAACTCGCGAACTGCCAGTGCACCTTGGGATGGGAGGTTTACATTTAGTGATTGTCAATTCAATATAGCAAGCCACAGAAAATCTAGCTTGAATAGCTTTTGAAATTGCCAATGCTACATTTTCTAACAATTCGGTGGGCTGACTCATTTCCTTTTGGCAAATCTCAAAGAGAACGGCGTAATCAATCGTATCATCAAGCGTAACCGTGCTTGAGCTAGCCGAATTGTTTGAAATAGGACGATAGTCTACTCTAAGAGTAACAATAAATTGTCCTCCTTTTAATTTCTCTTCCGGATAAAGGCCGTGAAAAGCATGAAAGTGTAAATCTTTCAGTTCTATCGAGAACTTTTCGGAAGACATAAAAATTTAATGAATTCCTTTTGCACTGAGATAGCGCTCTGCATCCAGGGCCGCCATACAACCACTACCTGCTGCAGTAATAGCCTGACGATAGGTTTTATCTTGTACATCCCCAGCCGCAAAAACGCCTTCAATATTGGTTTTACTGGTACCAGGAACCGTAAGGATATAACCACCCTCCTCCATAGTGATCCAGTTTTTAAAAATATCAGAATTAGGCTGATGGCCGATAGCCACAAAGAAAGCGCTCACAGAAATCTCCTTTTTCTCTCCAGTCTTATTGTTGAGCAAGCGTACGAATTCTACTTTTTTATCTCCGAGAATTTCATCCGTAACACTATTCCAATATATAGTGATGTTAGCAGTATTCTTTACTCTCTCCTGCATTACTCTACTAGCTCTCATTTCCTCTCTACGAACTACCATATGTACATGAGAGCAAATTTTGGAAAGATATAAAGCTTCTTCAGCCGCAGTATCTCCAGCTCCCACGATAGCTACTTCTTTTCCTTTAAAGAAGAAGCCATCACAAACCGCACAGGCACTGACTCCAAAACCATTCAAGCGTTGTTCGCTTTCCAGTCCCAACCATTTGGCAGAGGCACCAGTAGAAATAATTATGCTATGAGCTGCAATCCACTTCTCTTCATCGATTTGTACTTTATGAATGGGGCCTGTAAAATCAACTTTCGTAGCTATTCCGTAGCGAATATCAGCACCCATTCTGGCTGCTTGCTTTTCAAAATTGACCATCATCTCTGGCCCTTGAATTCCTTCAGGATATCCTGGATAATTCTCTACTTCTGTAGTGATAGTAAGCTGACCACCGGGTTGAATACCTTGA
>JBMSWW010000173.1:0-3531 GCA_049425065.1 Chitinophagaceae bacterium | reverse complement strand
GGTGAAATCTCGCAAATCAGCACGTATATCCAAAAATAATTCCGTTTCGGGTGTAAAAAATATATTTATTGAAAAGGGCGCTGTAATTTCTCATGCTGTGCTCAATGCCACGGAGGGTCCCATTTACATTGGTAAAAATGCCGTAGTGATGGAAGGGGCTTTAATTAGAGGTCCTTTTGCATTAGGAGAGAATGCTTGTGTAAAAATGGGGGCTAGGATTTATGGAGCCACTACAATAGGGCCTTCCTGCGTAGTGGGCGGAGAAATAAAGAACAGTGTACTCTTTGGTTTTAGCAATAAGGCGCATGATGGCTATCTGGGCGATGCTGTAATTGGGGAATGGTGCAATTTGGGTGCTGGTACTACAAACTCTAATATTAAAAACACGGCGGGCCCTGTACGCGTATGGACTAAGGCCGGTGAAAAGGAAGCAGGTATAAAATGTGGCGTTATGATGGGTGATTATAGCAAGACGTCTATTAATACCTCTATTAATACCGGAACGGTTGTAGGGGTAGCGGCTAATGTATTTGGACAAGGACTAACGCCCAAGTTTATTCCTAATTTCTCTTGGGGTGCAGAGGGCTTGAGCCGGTATGAGTGGACAAAAGCCTTAGAAGATATCAACCGTTGGAAACAACTCAAAGGAATGGAGTTAAGTAATGAAGAAAAATTAATTCTGGAAGTCATCTATAAAAAATACTAACTGAAAACTTATGCGAAAAAAAATTGCAGCGGCAAATTGGAAAATGAATCTTGCTTGGCATGAAGGGCAACAATTATTGGAAACAATTGTACGTAATAACCTCACGGTGTTAGCTGGTAAAGAAGTGTTAATAGCCGTTCCTTTTCCGTATTTGAAGGAAGCAGTCATTAAAGTAAAGGACATAGAAGGAATTGCGATTGCAGCACAAAATTGTCATCATAAAGAATCTGGTGCATACACAGGTGAGGTGTCAGCTTCTATGCTAGCTTCCATTGGTATTTCTTACTGTATTATTGGACACAGTGAGCGGAGAGAATATCAAAAAGAAACGAACGAACAACTGGCGCAGAAAATGAAGCTTTGTTTCCAGCAGGGAATTACCCCCATATTTTGTTGCGGAGAACCTTTGGCCATCCGAGAAGCTGAGCAGCAAAATGACTTTGTAAAAAAACAATTGGAAGAATCGTTATTTCTATTAGATCCCGCACACTTAGCCAAGGTAATTGTTGCATACGAACCCATCTGGGCTATTGGCACCGGTCGAACGGCTTCTGCACAACAAGCACAGGAAATGCATGCACACTTGCGTGCTGTCATTGCAACTCGCTCCGGAAAAGAAGTAGCTGACTCTGTTTCCATTTTATATGGGGGCAGTGTGAAGGGAGCTAATGCCCAAGAAATATTTAGTGGGAATGATGTGGATGGTGGATTAGTGGGAGGTGCTTCTCTAGTGGCCACCGAGTTCCAATCCATCATAAATGCCCTGTAGTTTATTTCATTACTTCCGGAATAGGTACCCCCACAGTTCCATTGGGCATTTGAATGCGCAATAGTGCTGCCAGGGTGGGAGCAATGTCGGTCATATAAGTTTCACGATTGGTCTTTCCCTTCCTAATACCCCAGCCATACCATAGCAAAGGGATATGTGAATCATAAGGATTCCAAAGTCCGTGGGTAGTGCCTGTAGTACCGTAGGAATCTATATAGCCAGGTTTTAGGATAATTTGTAGATCTCCGCTACGACCAGGATGATGGCCTAAATTGATGGCAGATCTCAATTTTTCGGGGAGAGGAACCAGGTTTAATTCCTCTAAGGTGAACGTACGATCGATGCCGGGTTCATTGGCTAGTTTATTTTTTAGCCATGTAAGAATTTCTACAGAAGCAATTTTTGCAGAGTCTAATTTTCCATGGGCCAGATGCAATTGATAGTTATCATCGCTTACGATAATGTTTTTGATTTTGTAAATATCCTCCAGGGATTTATTGAGTTTATCTACCATCTTTCCCATGAACACTCTGCCTGCCGGTAACTTATTCTCTTGCATAAACTCAGGTATGTGGGCCACTCCATGGTCTGCTGTTAAGAATACGGTGTATTGTCCTTTACCTACTTTTTGGTCTAAGAAATCAAGAAAAGAACCTAAGGTCAGATCCATGCGGAGCATGGCATCCTCCGCTTCTATAGAATTAGGTCCAAAACTATGACCGATATAATCAGGAGAAGAAAAGCTAACCGCTAGTAAATCGGTAAAAGCGTCTTTACCTAAGGATTCTCCTAGTAAGGCAGCTTTGGCAAATTCAGCAGTCATTTCATTACCGTAATAAGTAGTCGCAATTTTACTATAGTCTTTCCCGATGAATTTTTTTAAATTAAAAGGAAATGCGTTGCCAAAAGTTTTTGCCTCATAGGGTTTTTCATCGGCAGTGCTTTGCGTATAGGTGGAGGCCGGATAAAGAAGTGACCATCCTTTTGCGTAGTAGCTATCAGCAAGATTGCGTTGGTTAAACGCGAGTGCCCAGGGGGGGAGGGTAGTCATGTAATAAGTCGAGGTGATCCACTCATCGCTGGAATTATCATACCAGTAGGCAGCATTGGCGCTATGCCCGGCAGGTAAAATAGCGCCTCTGTCTTTGATGGCTACGCCTATTACTTTGCTTTTAAAGTTGGTGGCTAATCTCAATTCATCGGCAATGGAAGTAACCAACATATTGCGCGGACTCATTTTCCCTTGCTTAGAGGTGCTTCCCACCGCAGATACCGTATTATCTTCTGTACAATAAACGGTACGTTGTTGGGCCTTGTCCCACCAAGCATTTCCTACAATTCCTGTTAAGGCCGGAACGCTCCCTGTGTACACCACACTGTGGCCACAAGCAGTAACGGTGGGCGCGTAAGGAATCATCGTATTTTCGCAAGAGAACCCTTCATATAATAAACGCTTAAAGCCTCCTCGCTCTGCATAGCGATCGTGATATCTATAGAGGTAATCCCAGCGCATCTGGTCTAATACAATACCCACTACTAGTTTAGGGCGTTCCAATTTTTGCTGTGAAAAGACATTTGCAAAACTGAATAAAAAAATGAAAACTATTAAAAATCCACGAAGTATCGATTTCATAGAAAAGGATTGAACTTTAAAATTACGAGAAGAAAATATGGAAAGGGTAATGAATTTGTTATATTCTTAATTACTTAATGGGCGTGCAGTGTTCTGCCAAAATCTTTACCTCGCCGGCATGTTTTACGATGGTCACACTGCAGCGTTGTTTGTCATTAAAGGCTTCCCCATGATAGTAGCCTTTCCCTTTCCAGATGGTATTTACTACGGCTGTGTTGCCTTCTATTTGTAAAGTAACATTTTCTCTTTCCATGTTCTGCAAGGCATATTCATCAGAGCCAGCGGTTTCTACCAGCGCTTGCCGCGTAAAGGTTCTTCCTGATTGCGTGAAGTAAAGGTATTTTTCAGACAGGACAGAATCTACCAGTAGAGCATTTTTTTCTTTCCATCCTTTGTCAAATTTTCCCATGATTGTGGCGACTT
>JBMSWW010000172.1:0-3547 GCA_049425065.1 Chitinophagaceae bacterium | reverse complement strand
AACGATGGAATCAAGCTATCGATACACTAAATTGTATAAAGCAATGATTAATTTAGTTCCACTTGGGAAGTTGATATAAACAAGCAATTTTTTATCAAAATAAGTATAGTGAAACAATCATTTTAAGAATATCAAATTCTATATATGCGACAATACTTACTCTTCTTACTTTTAGTTGGCTCCAGTATAAATGGCAATGCACAATTTAAAAAAGTAAAATCATCTGATGCAACTGCAGTGCAACTTATGGATCCTACCTTGTTTAGTGGGATTAAATATCGTCTTATCGGACCCTTTAGGGGAGGAAGAAGTGCTGCTGTTGTAGGGAGTATACAGACACGCAATACTTTTTATTTTGGGGCAACAGGAGGAGGTATTTGGAAAACTACCGATGGAGGTAATAACTGGAAAAATATAAGCGATGGTTATTTTGGAGGCTCTATTGGTGCTATTGCTGTTGCGCCTTCTAATGAAAATATCATTTATGTAGGAGAGGGAGAGAATACCATGCGTGGGAATGTTTCTGAAGGGTTGGGAGGAATTTGGAAAAGTGAAGATGGTGGAAAAACTTGGAAAAATGTTGGTATTAGAGATGGCCGTCATATTACTAATATTCTTATTGACTCACAAAACCCGTCAATTGTATGGGTAGGTGTAATGGGACATTTATTTGGGCCTAATAGTGAAAGAGGTATTTATAAATCAACCGATGGAGGAAAAACTTGGAAGCAAACTTTATTTGTGAATGAACAGACTGGTTGTAGCGATTTGGTAATAGATCCCGAAAACTCTAATATTCTTTATGCGGGAACATGGCGAGTAATTCGAACGCCACATAGTTTGGAAAGCGGTGGGGAGGGAAGCGCGTTATGGAAAAGTATTGACGGAGGTGAGAGTTGGACTAATATTAGTAGTGCCCGAGGTTTACCTAAAGGAATATGGGGGATAGTGGGCGTAGCTGTGGCTCCTTCTAATCCCGATAGATTATATACTATTATAGAGAGTGAAAAAGGCGGGTTATACAGCAGTGCCGATAAAGGAGAAACTTGGACACTTCAGAGTAGTGACAATAATATACGTCAGCGGGCATGGTATTACACAAAGGTTTTTGTAGACCCTAAAAACGAAAATGTTGTTTACTGTCCCAATGTGAATTTCATGAAAAGTAAAGATGGTGGAAAAACATTTCAGTCTTTGCGTACACCACACGGCGATCATCATGATCTCTGGATTGATCCTGCCGATGGAAAACGTATGATAGTTGCGGATGACGGCGGCGCCCAGGTCAGTTTTGATGAAGGGCAGAACTGGAGTACCTACATGAATCAACCTACGGCACAGCTTTACAGGGTCAGTACTGATAATGCGTTTCCATATCGAGTATTAGCTGCTCAACAAGATAACTCTACACTTAGAATTCGTTCCTCTACCTATGGTAATTTTATTACCGAAAAGGATTGGGAACCAACTGCAGGTTCGGAAAGTGGATATGTAGTGGCAGATCCAACTAATCCCAATATAGTATATGGTGGAAATTATGGAGGCTACCTTTCTCGGTTTGATCATGGAACCGGAGAAAATAGAGCCATCTCTGTGTGGCCTGATAATCCAATGGGGGCAGGTGCAGATGTATTAAAGTATCGCTTTCAGTGGAACTTCCCCATTTTCTTTTCGCCCCACGATCCTAAAAAATTATACTGTGCAGGTAATGCTCTATTTGTGACGGATAATGAAGGAGCTAGCTGGAAACAAGTATCCCCTGATTTAACAACCAATGATAAGAGTAGACAATATTCTAGTGGGGGACCAATTACTAAGGATAATACATCTGTAGAATACTACTGTACTATTTTTACAGCTATAGAAAGCCCACTAGAGAAAGATCATTTATGGACTGGAAGTGATGATGGATTAGTGCATTTTAGCAGGGATGGAGGAAAAAACTGGAATAATGTTACTCCTTCAAATGCGCCTAAATGGATGATGTGGAATGCAATTGAAGTAGATCCGTTTCGCAAAGGAGTAATTTATATTACTGGTACTCGCTACAAGTTAGATGATTATACTCCTTATATCTATAAATCTGAAGATTACGGCCAGCATTGGCAATTAATTACAAAGGGCATACCTGATATGCATTTTACGAGAGTGATGCGTGCAGATCATAAGCGTCCAGGATTATTATATGCAGGTACAGAGTTTGGTATGTATATCAGTTATGATTATGGTACCAACTGGCAGCCCTTTCAACTTAATTTGCCAATAGTTCCTATTACTGATTTAACTATAAAGAATAATGATTTGGTGGTGGCAACACAAGGACGTTCTTTATGGATTTTAGATGATCTATCTATTATTCAACAGGCTGATTTTTCTGTATTGAACAAGCCGGTTCACATTTATCGTATCAATGATAGCTACAGGGTTCCTGGAATTTCTACTAGATGGGGCGCCATGAGTACGCCCGCCAATATCGCTGCTAATCCACCTAAAGGCGTTGTAATTAATTACTGGATTAAAGATGAGGTGACAGACTCCACGCAAGCGTCCATTTCCATTTTAGATCCAGTTGGGAAATTGATTAAGCGTTATGCTTTACATACCAAGGAAAATCAACTTAACCTTAAAAAGGGGTTTAATCAATTTATTTGGGACTTAAAGTATCCTGCGGCAGAAAAAATTGAGGGATTGATTCTTTGGAACGGTGTTCCAGGAAGTATCATTGCTGCACCAGGAAATTATACAGCACAATTCCATTACAATAAAGATAGTTTCCTAATCCCATTTACCCTTTTGGCAGATCCCAATTATAAATGTTCACAGGCTGATTACGAGGCACAGTTTAATTTTCTAATTCAAGTACGTGACAAGTTTAATCAGACCATGGTAGCGATACGAAAAATCAGACAGGCGCGCCAGCAGATCAATGATTTTATGTCTCGCCAAGGTAAAGATTGTCCGGGTGCAATAAAATTAATGGGCGATAGCTTGTTAAAACGATTCACTATGCTTGAAGAATTGCTGCATCAAACAAAGGCAAAAAGTGGGCAAGATGTTTTGAATTTTCCCATCCGCTTAGATGATAAATTGGCAGGGGTTTTTGATATGGCTAATAGCGGAAATATGGCACCTCCACAACAAGCTAAATCAGTTTATGCAGAGCTGGCAACACAAGTAGATAAAGTGCTTATACAATTACAAAATCTCCTGGATAAAGGAATAAAAGAGTTCAATAATGCAATTGTGGAAAATAAACTTCATTTAATAGTTATTACTGAAAAATAATAGTTCGACTCAAAATAAGAAGGACTGATTGTCATAATCAGTCCTTCTATGGGTTCTTTCTAAAATGTCATGCTAATCTATCAGTCACTCAATAGGCTTATACTCTTTGAATAGATTCAATTTAGTTTCTTCCACTTGCTTTTTATAGTTCTCCCATTTGCCAGCAAAGAAGTTATTAATATCGGTAAGTATTGACTTAACTGCATTTTCAGCGTTTTGGATCAATTGCTCTTCTTGTGCTCCAGGTACAACCATTTTTGAA
>JBMSWW010000171.1:0-3578 GCA_049425065.1 Chitinophagaceae bacterium | reverse complement strand
TAGGTTTTTTGGGGGTAAGAGTCTCTACTTTTTTTACAGGTGACTTATGGGATGAATTGATTGCTATTGATTTAGCTTCTTTTTTTGATGCGTTCGGTTTCGCAATAGCCGGAGATTCACTTAAGGGATCTTCCTCCACCGCTTTGGAGGCTGTATTTTCCCCTGGAGGCATAGGGGCAGCAGGGGCCACTCCGGCCGCACCATTGGTCTGCACAGGATTTCCACCGCCACCGCCACCTTCCTCAAAAGACTCAGGAGGGGCGGGGGGCCAATTTACTTCCACTTCCACGCCTCCCGTAAAGCTACTTTTTTCAAACACAGGGAGTTTCCATTTTAAGAACCATAGCAGCAACAGCATCGTTAACGCAAAGCCCAGCGTTACTAAAAGCGCTTTATTGCGAGGGTACTGTTGAGTAGATGTAAGCATCATGAAAGGGTTACTGCGAAAGTAAGACTTGCAAGCTTTAGATAATAGGTAAGACTTATTAACCTATGTGATTAACGTATCCTTGTCTATTTTGTCTTACAAGTACTGCTAATAATTCGTTAAGAGAAAACTAATGGGCAAAGTCAGTGGCGTAGTTTCCTTTGATTCTTTCGATAGGAGGGTTGAAATAACCAAAACGTAGGTTCGGAAATTCCTCCTGAATTAATTGCTGTAGTTGGCGTATTCCCATGCATTCTCCGGTTTCTGTTACTCCAATTTTCCCCAAGTACCAGTCAGGATCTATATTGAAATTTCGCCATTGAATCATGTTAAGGCCTGTTTCTTTAATGAGTTTTCGCAGCGCCTCATACTCTGCTAAGGAGTCCGTCATTCCCGGAAAAACAAAGTAATTGATCGAGGTCCACCCACCAAATGAGTTAACCACCTTTAAACTTTCGAGAATATCTTCAAACTGATAATTATTAGGGCGATAATAAGGCGTATAAATTTCTTTTCTCGCTGAGTTCGTACTTACACGAATTGAATTTAGTCCCGCCTCGCATAAAGCTTTTAAAGCCGCAGGGTTAGAGCCGTTAGTATTGATATTGATACTTCCCTTGATAGTATGTTTTCTGATCTCAATTATAGAATCGCGAATCGTCTCCCACATTAGGAGAGGTTCTCCTTCACATCCTTGCCCAAAACTGATAATAGGGAAGGGCGCTGTTTCCAAATGAGGAACTGTGAATTCAACTATTTCTTCTACTGAGGGTTTGAATTGTAGGCGGTCCTGTGTAGAGACTATTTTTTCTTCGTCAGGTTGCAGAGAAATACATCCTACGCAATTAGCATTACAAGCAGGTGATACAGGAACTGGGCATTCCCATCGTCCCATGGAGAAATTCCTTGCTGCTGGACAAGTATAAGTCTGACAACAATTTTCCATAAGATGTTTCACTAAGCGATTGAGAGGGTAGGCTTTTAAGAGTTGCTCGGTGCCCTGTTCAATAAGAGGTTGCTTATAGCCATCACAGTCCTGGCGAATATCGTCTTCAATACGAACAGCGGTTACCCAAAATTGATCATTCCACCAACCAGCAGCGGTATAACAAAAAAGAGGAAGCACAGGCGCATCAGGATCAGTTTCATAGGCCGCCAGATAATAACCCGTATGGGCGGGGGGAATAAAAGCAGCGACGGCCCAGCCCCTTTCACATAACCTCATCTCCCCGGTTTCCACATCAATGCCAATTCCTCTGCGACCAGGCAATTCGTACAAAGATCCTCCAGAAGGAAGTGGAATCCATTCCGCTGTGGGTACAGATAGGGCATCCCAACCAGAACGTCCTGTTGCATACAATGATTGATCTTCAAAAATATTTCCTTTACCGTCAGAGTATAGCAGGTAGGGTGATGGCATTTTTATGGAGCTTGTTGTAATTGTAGTTGGCAATATGTATTGAACTCTTCTTGATTAACCAAGGAACTTTCTGCGAGCACTTGTTGGATGAGTTTATTATCTTTCTTGTCGATTGTTAACAATCCATCTTTCAAAATTACTTGGGAAAGAGAGTTCCATGTAAAAAAACTAACGGGAAAGCTGGGGTAGCTAATTCCGGTAGGTCCAATTTTGACTAGTAATGTTTTTGTGCTAAGCCAGAATAAAATAAAAAGGACGCTATTGGCAATGGCTAGTTCGTAATTAGATGTAAAAATCCATGCGATAATGAAAAAGTACCAAAAATAGGTGATGGAATTTGATTTATGATGAGGCTTTTTAAAGAATTTTTCCAACAGAAATCTTGAGAAGGGGAGAATAATAGCAAAGATGAGCAGGGTTTGTTTTTGTAGAGGATTTGTTCCAGATAGCAGTAGAAATCCCACTATAATAAGGTTTGTGAATACTAACCAATTGGCCAGCGTTTGGTATAGTTTTTTCTTTGGATTAAAAAACTCCAGTGAATATTCAATTTCAGCAATGGATGAGCTACTCATGGAGGGGTTAATTATTCGAGGTTGTGAGTAAGTTACAAAGTTTTCGGTCGAGACCATCAATATCAAAACTGATGTATACTTTATGAGGTAATTCACTAATTATTTCATTACAGATTGAATGCCAGTTTTCGCCAAAAAACTGACGATTTTTTATATCACGGTAAAAGTAAGTTTTAACTCGTTGATTACTGCTTTTTATATAATTCCATTCTGCCTTGTTGCTATAATCTCTTGCTCCAATTTGTATCAATCTTTCGATGGAATCAATGTCTTTTAACGCATTATACATGATGCCCGCATGTGAGTATAGAAAATCTTCATAGTTCTCTCGTAAATCGCAATGAGCATCTATTTGTAAAATTCCAAATGATTTCTCTTTCTCTCCTAAAGCTTTTAAATAACCCAATACAATACTATGGTCACCGCCTAATAATCCCACTAGCTTTCCTCTGTTCAATAAACTTCTCGTTTGTTCATACACCCACCCATTGAGAAATACACCTCCTTCATTTACCTCTTTTAATGTTTTAGATATAAAATGATTGTCGTTTACGTCATTGCCCTTTGAAATATAGTCAATGTATAACTCGGCTTCTTTTCTTAGGTAATCGCTTTTCATTAAGATTTTTCTGTCACAAGGCTTCATGTTAAAACCTTGTTTCCAGGCATGAGGCATCTCTGCATCAAACAAATCTATGTGGTAGCTAGCCTTCATGATAGCCTCTGGCGCTCGGGCGGTGCCGGCACTGTAACTAACCGTTACTTCCCAAGGCACAGGCAATATAACAAGACGGGCATTTTCTTCGTCAGTGGGAACTCCAAAAATATTGTGATTGGGGTTACTGACGCTATTAGGGTCACGCAACGAAAGATCCATCATAGCGGAGTGTAAATTGCGATGGAAGTTACGTGAAAACCCATCTGTTTAATCTTATTAATTTCTTCTGCTAAGTTGTTTCAAGTATGAAACATGAGATACCACCGCCATTCTCATTTTGGGATGCTCGAGATAGGGGACATTAAAGTCTTCGCATGCTTTTTTGATGATCCGGCTGATGGCAGGGTAGTGTACATGCGAGACACGTGGGAACAGATGGTGTTCCACTTGAAAATTAAGCCCTCCCAGTAACCAAGAGATTACTTTATTGTGAGTAGC
>JBMSWW010000170.1:0-3621 GCA_049425065.1 Chitinophagaceae bacterium | reverse complement strand
CACCGCTACCGAGGTTCTATTGCGACGGATAATATGAGGATATTTTCCAAAGTAATAGTCAAAATAGCGAGAGGAGTTATTACTCCCGGTGGCGATAAAGGCATCACAGCCATTCAGCCGTTCCTCTATCACATGATCTGTGGTGATGGAGGGTTCCCATTCGGCCATCTTCTTAAGTATATACCTGATCAAGACTTTATCTTTTGAAGAAGGCTTTATTTTACTGCGATGGCCCGCTATAAATACACAAAGCCAGTCATGAAATCCTACCAAAGGAATATTGCCTGCCATTACAATCCCTACAGTTTTTTGGGTGATGGGCTGGTCAGGAATCGAGGCCTCTTTGGCCCAGGGGGTCAGCAAGTTTTCTTGAAGCCAATGGCGAGCTATATGCGTAAAGGAAAATTTCTGAAAGGATGGAATAAACCAGCCGTTTTCCAGACCCGCTTTTTTTTGGGTTTCCAGCCAGCTTTTTTCTTGGGAAAGAAGGAGCTTGCCTAATTTTCCCAAAATCGAAATTCGTTGTGGTAAATTCATGTAAGAAGATTAAATTTGTAGAGCAAAAGTACCTATCAACTTTTAATCTATTCTTATGGCTATCAAGATTACTGACGAATGTATCAATTGCGGAGCCTGTGAGCCTGAATGTCCTAATAACGCCATCTATGAGGGTGGAGTGGAGTGGGCTGTCGCTGATGGCACCACCGTGAAGGGGTCTTTCACGTTGATGGATGGATCCGCTGTGGATGCAGATCAAAAAAATGCACCCATTTCTGTGGATACTTATTACATCACTCCCAATAAATGTACAGAGTGTCAAGGATTTCATGAAGAGCCTCAGTGTGCTGCTGTTTGTCCTGTAGACTGCTGCATTCCTGATGAACAATATCGTGAAACAGTAGAGGAGTTGCTTGCCAAGAAGGATAAGTTGCATATCTAGTTTTTAGATTATCCGCATGTCAGTAAAAAAAATCGCTTTGGTCACTGGAGGTTATTCCGGTGAATCTGTGATTTCGTATCGCACTGCCAAGACCATAGAGCAGCATTTGGACGTATCACTTTTTAAAACTTACCTCATTGACATTACTAAAGAGGGTTGGTTTTATGTGGATGCCCAAAAAAATAAATTCTATGTTGATAAGAATGATTTTTCTATTACCCTCGAGGGGAAGAAGATCACATTCGATGCTGCCTTTATAGCCTTGCACGGAACCCCTGGTGAGGATGGAAAGTTGCAGGGATATTTTGAGATGCTCAACATTCCCTACACCAGTTGTGATGCTACCACTTCAGCATTAACATTCAACAAGCGGTATACCACTGCCGTGGCGGGTGCAGCCGGAATTTCGGTAGCGCAATCGGTACTGCTTATTGACGGAGCATTGGAGAATTGGGAGGAGCGGGTAGCTCATCTGCGTTTCCCTGTTTTTGTGAAGCCAAATAACGGCGGCTCTAGCATCGGTATGTCTAAAGTTTTGTCAGGGGGCGAACCCCTTCGCCAAGCTTTAGCCAAAGCGCTGAAAGAAGACACACAGGTATTGATTGAGGAAATGATACAGGGGAGGGAATTTACCGTGGGTGTATTTCGCGCCAATGGTGAAGTAGTGGTACTTCCCATTACAGAAGTTGTAGCTGATGCCGATATGCCTTTTTTTGATTTCGTAGCAAAATACCAGGGGAAGTCTACCGAAACCACCCCTGCTAATATTGAGGAGGCTACTGCAGCTAAAATCCGTGGAGCAGCCCGTCAAGTGTATCAATCTTTCAATTGTAGAGGAGTTGTTCGTATTGATTTTATTTACCAAGAGCAGGAGGGGCGGCCCTATATGTTGGAATTGAATTCTATTCCAGGACAAAGCGAGGCCAGTATTATTCCTCAACAAGTGCAGAGTAAGGGCTGGACGCTTAGCTCATTTTATACGCAATTGTTACAGGATTGTCTATCTTCCTCTTCTAAATAGTCACCCCAATGTTCAGCTTTATTACTAACAAACCACTTTGGGTTAACTTGTTAGCGGGCGTTATACTTGGTTTATTACTGTTTGGTGCCTTCCTTTTTTCATTGGGATGGTTAACTGATCATGGGAAATCTGCTACGGTTCCCTCGTTGGCAGGGAAGAGCTTGGAAGAAGCAAAAGTAATTTTGGAAAAGGCGGGGTTCGATTGCGAAGTACAGGATTCTGTGTATGTTGATACACTGCCTCCTTTGCAAGTAGTAAAGCAAATTCCTGATGCAGATGAGGTAGTAAAATCTAATAGAACTATTCTGCTCATCATAAGAAGTGTAGAGCCACCCTTGGTGGAAATGCCTAATTTAATCGGGTATAGTTTTCGTAATGCCGAAGTTGTTTTAGGTACCATGGATTTAAAGGTCGGTGATACGCTCTTTCGTCCCGACTTTGCGCGTAACGCCGTATTAGAGCAACGCTACAATGGAGCGGTAATCACGGCAGGTACAAAAATTAGAAAGGGGAGTTTAATTACCTTGATATTGGGAGACGGTTTAGGCGACCAGCCCATTCAAGTACCCGAGTTATTGGGCTTAAGTTACGAAGAAGCAAAGGCTCTGCTCAACAATAGCGGTCTTGGTTTTGGCGCCATCGTTCTTGATCCAGGGATAAAAGATACTTTATCTGGCTTTGTATATAGGCAAAGCCCCTCCACAAAAGATGAAGATGATCTGCCTGCTAAAATTCGTCCCGGTCAGCTAATTGATATCTGGCTTCAGACTCAGCGTCCTTCCCTGGATACCCTGCCGTGATTTCTTACCAACGAAGAGTTAGGACAAGCATAAAATTTCTTCCTGCCATAGGGAAATAATAATTTTCGGTAGTGACCTGTCCTCCATATATATAGCTGAAGGTGTAACCATTCGGTTCATAATGAGTATTGAAAACATTAGTGAGTTGTGCACTGAAACTGTATTCTTTGATCCATTTTAATTGTCCGGTGTAGCTAATTTTACAGTCCTGTACTAAAAATGCATCCAGCATTCTTTCTGCGTTAGAGGTGTTGTCGAGATACTGACTGCTTACATATTTTAAAGGAAATGATAAGTCAATATCTTTGGCGGGTTTAATATTCAGGGAGACATTTGCTACTACCGAGGGAGAAAAGGCTAAGGAAGTATTAGTATATTTATTTTTTTGTTGACCTCCATTGTCATAGTCATCCAAATATTCTTCCATGTTTTTTAGCCTGTTACGACTAAGGGCCAAATTACCCGTCAAGATTATGTATTTGTTGAATTGGTAGTGACCTTGCAGCTCAATTCCCATGCGATAACTTACCGGTACATTTGTTCTCGTGTAAGCGCCTACGTCATTGATTTTTCCGTTTAGTACTAATTGATTTTTGTAATGCATGTGATAGAAAGTAGCTCCCCAGCTGTATTTGGTGTGGTTATATTCTACGCCAGCTTCGGTGTTCGCTAATTTTTCCGGACGGGGTAGTTGGGTAGTGCCTGCCTCAAAGTCATCTCTATTAGGTTCTTTGCTACCTCTGCTGTACGAAAGATAACTTCGCCATGGGCCTTTGCGATAAGTGATTCCTGCCTTGGGATTCAAGAAATTAAATCGATTGTTTATTGTGTTATTGTTATTGTATATTGTTGTGGGATTA
>JBMSWW010000169.1:0-3693 GCA_049425065.1 Chitinophagaceae bacterium | reverse complement strand
AACGGCTTTATTTACAGTCAACAAGACTGTGGACTGTTTTGCTGAGCATCAATTTGTTTTTACGAATGCAAGTACGGTGAGTGCCGGCTCCTTTACTAATTCATGGGATTTTGGAGATGGAATAGGAAGTTCAACGGTGTTGAATCCTACCTACCGATATCAGCAAGCAGGTACTTATCGGGTTACGCTTACGATTACTACTCCCAATAACTGTTCTTCCTCTTATAATGTCAATTTATTTCTGAACCAAACTCCTGTTGGTAGCATCTTGCCTGTAGCAGATACCGTAATTTGTGAAGGAAGTTTTATTACGTTGAGCGCCACAAGTGCAGATTTTTACCAATGGTATAGAGATGGGATTGCTATAAGCGGTGCCACAGCATCTACCTATAACGCTACAGAGCCGGGAGTCTATCATGTTTTATTTAGAAATACTTTCAATTGTACATCACTATCAACAAATCAGATAACCCTTACTAAGGTCTTGCAGCCAACCCCGAGTTTTATGTTTGATCGAAGTTGTGCGGAGTTAAGTACAACATTCACTAATACTTCAACAGTTACTAATAGTTTGCCTGTTCAATACAGTTGGGATTTCGGAGACGGCGGAATAAGCACTTTGTTTTCGCCATCTTATGTTTATCAAACATCGGGTACTTATATAGTTAAATTAACGGTGACTCCTTCACACTGCCCTCAATTAGCACGGTTTGTGCAGCAGCAGATCATAGTGCAAGCTTCGCCCGAGAGTATACGTTACCCTGCTTTAAATGCAGTGGCGGGTCGAGATTTACAACTGAGAGCCAGAGAATTTTCAGGAGCTACTTATCAATGGTCTCCTGGAACTGCGTTGAGTTCCTCTACCATTGCCGACCCAATTTTTAATCATTCTTCCGCCCAAGAGTATCTGATCTCAATTAAGACTTCTGCAGGCTGTGAAGTAACAGATACTTTATTAGTAAGAATTTTTGCCGAAAAGAAAATTTATGTTCCCGATTATTTTACTCCCAATAACGACGGTAACAATGATCGACTAATGCCATTACTTGTTGGCATTACCAAGCTTAGCAGTTTTCGGATATGGAATCGTTGGGGGCAATTAGTTTATCAAACAAAAAAAGATGGGGAAGGTTGGGATGGAATATATCAAGGCGTTAAACAACCCATGGAGACTTACCTATGGATTGCGGAAGGGTTAGATATAGACGGAAAAATAATTCGCGCCAATGGGTCATCTGTTTTAGTGCGTTAATTCATGAAATGTATGTTCAGCAAGCTGAAAACCATATTAACTTTTTTATTAGTAGTCAAGTCTTTGGTGCTTATTGCACAAGATCCTCACTATACTCAGTTTTACTCGGCACCCTTAACCATTAACCCTGCTTACACAGGTGTTTTTTCTGGCAATCTGCGAATGGGAACAATTTACAGGAGCCAGTGGAGCTCAATGGCAAGTCCATTTACTTCCATGGTGGCCTCGGTAGATGGAAAACTTTTTAATGACGGGGTCTATCATCAAAATCCTTTTAATATGGGGATTATGATGCAGTCAGATAAAACACTAAAAGGTGCTCTCACAAGCAGTAATCTCACAGCCACAGCTGCTTATCATATACCGCTCAATATGGAGGGTGATCAAAGTATTGGGCTCGGGCTGAGTGCTACCTATGGGAAGCGTAATTTCAATTTCAATAATTTGTCATCTGCCTCTCAGTTTACCAGTGGTGGATTTGATTTGACGTTACCTAGTGGAGAGGTTGCTTTTGAAAATATGAAACCCTACTTATCAGTAGGGGCAGGAGTTTTGTATTGTAATACCAATGAGGAGGAAGGTTCCTTTTTTGAGATAGGGGCGGCAGCTTTTCATGTAAACCGACCTCTTGAAACTATTTTATATGAGGGAACGAGTGTGATCCCTATGCGTGTTTCTGCGCATACTTTTCTTCAGCGTTATGTGAGTGATGATCTACTAATAGATCTTCGTTTAATGTACCAGTTACAAACTGGTGCTGACTATTTAATGGGTGGCTTCGCCTTGAAGAAGTTATTGGAAAGTGACCCCGAGGGATCCTTATTAGGATTGGGTTGCTGGTACCGTACTGGCGATGCTATAGCCCCGAACATTTTTGCTGAATTCAAATCAATGCGAGTTGGATTTTCGTATGATATACAACTAAATGGAATTCGAAAAACTGCGGCTCCTGCCAGTTCGATGGAGTTCTCATTGCAATACAGGCTTAAGTCAAAATGAAAAAATTAGTGGATATAGTAAGAGTAGTTATTTTATTACTTCCTTCCATTTGGTTGGTTGATGGGGGAGTAGTTGTTGCGCAGGATCCTCATTTTTCACAATTCTATTCTTCTCCTCTTACTTTAAATCCAGCTATGACCGGCGTTTTTGCCGGTGAAACGCGGATGGCAGTCACTTATCGAAATCAGTGGCGAACAGTCAGTACTCCCTTTACTACGGCTACTGTAGCATGTGATTTTCAGTTGTTGAATGACCGTATTGGGGATGATATTTTTGGAATTGGATTTATGGGCATGATCGATCAGTCCAATAATCAAGGCTTGAAAGCAAACTTTCTATCCGTTTCCACTGCCTATAATAAAAATATTGATCTGGAAGGGCGTCATAAAGTTGGAGTTGGCTTTCAAGCCTCATGGACAACCAAAAAGGTTGATTACAGCCGTTTTGTTTTTTCTCGACAATTTAGTCCCATGGGATTTGATCCTTCCTTGCCTAATGGGGAACCTATCAGTGGATTTAATTTAAACTATTTGGATGTTGCTGCTGGTTTTCTTTACTCAGGTATTAGCAGAGGTCAGTCGCAATGGTATCTAGGGGGCTCTTACTATCACATCAATAGGCCTAACGAAGCTATTAGTACAGAAGAAAACAGATTGAAGCCTCGCATGTCTGTGCATGGTGGATTTAATTTTCCCTTTGCCGATAGGAACCGATTGTACCTGAGTGGACTTTATATGAATTCTATGCTTGCTGAAGAGTTTCTGATCGGCTCGGTGTTTGAAACAATAATCCCGAACATTGAATATGAAACCAGTCTCTATGCCGGTGCTTATTATCGACCTGGGGATGCAGTTATTCCTTACATCGGCTTGGGGACTACCAAAATGCAATTAGGGTTGTCTTATGATATAAACATTTCCTCATTAAAAACTGCTACACAAAGTAGAGGAGGTTTTGAAATATCCTTACAGATGAACTTAAGCAGAGATGAAGAACGAAATAAGATTCCGAAGTGTTATAATAAATTTTAATTAGCAAATTGAGAAAGCTTCTACTATATTTTGTTGCCTTATTATTTTCTTTTAATGCATTTTCACAGGTAACCATTGGAACTGTTAATCCAGGTCCTTATGGGAATGGAAGTTCTGTTTTTGTACCTTTTAGGTTAGATGCGACAAGCTGGTGCGGAGGTCCAGAAAATAAGTTTGAGTTATGGATTTCTTCCTCTGGATTTATTTCAGATTCTCTTAAAATCGGAACCTACAATTCCTCTTGGTCGCGCTTTATTAATGGCTTGATCCCAGCAAATTATTCTATATATGGAAGTCATGCCTTTAAAGTGAAAACTACGTCTCCGGCTACTGAAACATTATCAACGGGAACTATTTCAATTGTCAACTCTACTGGTCCTGACGCATTAGTAAGTCTGAGTAGTTTTCAGT
>JBMSWW010000168.1:0-3714 GCA_049425065.1 Chitinophagaceae bacterium | reverse complement strand
CTTTCCATCACCTAGGCTAGTAGTTTGAGCAGGCGTCAGTGTGCTTACAATAGCCCCAGCATTATCCACCAACTCCACTCTTTTTAATAATGAGTTGCCACTGTTGGGAACAAATCTCCAGCTCTCATTCATATTAAGCGCACCCCAAGAAGGACCCATAGCAGTACGAGCTGGCGCCATCATACCTGATGTCATATTCCAGTCTTGAATACCAATTATAGCACGGCCATTGTTCCAAGTGGAACAAGTCTGCTTACTATACACCAATACTTCAATGATGTTGAGCGATTCGTAGAGTACAATCTGATGCGTATTCTCCGTTAAACTGGTACAAGAAAATAAACGAACCTGGTTAAAGCTTAACACCCATCTCCTATGGGGAGCCGTACCGTACACTTGATATTGTATCCGCTGGTTAGGTTGTGAAGTAGTCGGATAAAGATCATGATTAGGCCCCATGATCATAGCTCGGTCATAGTTAGTGCTAGGGAGATCGGCTGTAATACTCCAAGCTGCATAGCCTCCTGCATTCGAAGCATCAAATGACAAATACCCATTGGTGCTTGCTGCTAATGTGGTATATAATTGGCCATAAAAAGAAAATGGGAAACCTATAGTAATAAGCGGAGAATATGTATCGTCTACAGTTAGGTTTGTGGGCGTGCCCTGGGGATCATTGGGTGCTACATAGGTAGGAAAGCAACCCTGCACAGAGCTGGTGGGGTTCAACTTGTACGTGCCAGTTTGCTGTCGAACATCTGGAATAGTTCCTTTCAAAGTAAAACAAAAGTTAGCAGGGCAACCTGCTACCAAGGTATCGCGAGTACAATTAAAAGAAAAACTCTGACTAAAAAGTCCGAGAGAGGAGAGCAGTAAAGGGAGTAAAAAAACACTCCCTGGCTTCAGGGTAAATTTCATTGCAGAAACGGTATTTTCTATTGGGTAGAATGAGACAACAATATAAGAAAAAAAATCTGCTTAGGCGGGGACATCTTCCATATCGTAACGCTCTACTGATTCCACCCCGGGGAGCTTGACTAAGGCCTGCACCAATTTCTCCAATTCTTCTTTATCGCGCACATAAAGTCTGATGTTCCCTTGAAATAGACCTTCCTTAGCTTCGATCGTAATGGCAGCGATGTTCAACCGCAGTTCCCCGGAGATCAAGTTGGTGATTTTGCTAACGACTCCCACATCATCCAACCCAATAATTTTGATACCGGTGAGAAAAGAGATTTCTTTATTCTTTGCCCATTTTGTTTTTACCACCCGATGTCCATAGTTGGCAAGTAATTTAGCGGCGTTCGGACAAGAAGTTCGGTGGATGGTAAGCCCCTTTCCGGTAGTCACAAAACCAAATACGTCATCCCCGGGAATAGGCTTACAACAATTAGCCAAATTGTAGACGATCTTATCACTGCTCTCTCCAAAGATGATCAATTCCGCGTCCTTACGAGGTAGTAAATGATAAGGAATGATTTCTTGCTTTTCAGTAGCTATTGCCACTGGTTTTACGGGGCGAGGCGCTTCGATACGATCGCCAATAAGCTTAAATTCTTTTAGATCTTTTAAATCCATCGCTTTTACCGCCACTTGGTAAAAAAGATCGAGATTAGATCCCAGCTTATACCAATGCACTAACTCATCAATATTTTGTTGAGAAAAGGACGCGCCCATACCCTCAAGTTTTCGCTGTACCGAATACCTTCCTTCATCAGCCACTTTTCGCTTCTCTTCTTTGAGCGCATCGCGAATTCTTCCCTTTGCCTTTGAAGTAACTACAAAACCTAACCAATCCTCCGAGGCTCTCTGTTTGTTACTTGTGATGATTTCTATCTGATCGCCACTGTGTAATTTATGGCTGATCGGCACCAACTTGTGATTAACTTTAGCACCGATTGTTTTTACCCCAATAGCACTATGAATGGCAAAGGCAAAATCCAGTGCAGTGGATCCTACCGGCAACATTTTTACATCGCCTTTTGGTGTGTACACATAAATCTCCTCTGCTAAAAAACTAGTTTTAAAATCTTGGAGAAAATCGATACTGTCGGTTTCCTGATTCGTGATCACTTCCCGAATTTGCTGGAACCACTTATCAAATCGACTTTCATCCTGCGCCCCCTCTTTATATTTCCAGTGAGCAGCCAATCCTTTTTCCGCTATTTCATTCATGCGCTTAGAACGAATCTGCACCTCAACCCACCTTCCTTGCGGACCCATTACAGTGGTATGCAGGGCTTCATAGCCATTGGCCTTAGGATTACTCAACCAATCTCGTAAACGTTCGGGCGAAGGACTATACTCATCGGTGATGAAGGAATAAACTTTCCAGCAATCTTCTTTTTCTTTTTCAGGTACTGCATCCAAAATCACTCGAATGGCAAAGAGATCATACACTTCTTCAAACTCCACTCCTTTTTTCTTCATCTTGTTCCAGATGGAGTGGATACTTTTGGGTCTTCCATAAATTTCTCCTTTGATCCCTGACTTGCTTAACTTTTCTTTAATAGGCTTGATAAAGTCATTGATAAAACGAGTACGCTCCTTGCGAGTCTCTGCTAATTTGCGAGCAATCTCTCGATAGGTTTCCGGCTCCATGTATTTCATGGAGAGATCTTCCATCTCCGTCTTAATAGTGTACAAGCCCATTCGGTGCGCGAGAGGCGCATAAATGAAAACAGTTTCAGAAGCAATTTTTAGTTGCTTTTCTCGTTTCATCGCATCAAGCGTGCGCATATTATGCAAACGATCTGAAAGCTTGATCAGAATAACACGAGGGTCATCGGTTAGGGTAAGTAGTATTTTTTTAAAATTCTCGGCCTGCTTAGACGCATTTACGTCAATCACATTGGCAATCTTCGTTAAGCCATCTACAATACGAGTAATTTCTTCGCCAAATTCCAACCGAATATCATCTAAGGTTATATCGGTATCCTCTACGGTGTCATGTAGAAGCGCACATATCGTAGAGCGCACACCAAGGCCAATTTCCCCTGCACAAATCTTGGCAACAGCAATGGGATGTAAAATATAGGGTTCCCCTGTTTTTCGACGCATGGTTTTATGCGCGTCCGCAGACATCTCAAAAGCAGTACGAATTAATTTTTTATCGCCGGGCTTTATACGCGACTTCAATACCTTCAATAGGGAACGGTACTCCCGAAGAATAAGCTTCTTTTCTTCGTCCTCAGAAAGATTATATTTAGGGATATTTGCTACCGTCTCCATGAGAGACGAATTTACAAATTATCTCCCAGTCATCAGTAGATCAACAGGTAAGTTCAGCTGTTATTTCAAAAATGAATAACGCAAAAGAATCTCATGCGCGTTAGGTCCTTTATCGAACACACTCAGCGGAGTAGAGTAAATATCAAAGGAATATCCCAGAGTTAATTTTTTCTGCACTTTTACCCCGGCTGACAACATCCAGCTTTGACGAGCACGCAAGGATAAGCCCCACCAAAAAACTTCTTTATGCTCTACCCGAGCCCCTGCTTGAAACTCCGCGGGTGCATTGGGTAAATAAATGAGCAAGAAATTGGGAATTATCTTGGTATTGGCGTCTACTTGCCAGTTATAAGATCCGTGTACATAAAAGTGACGATAGAGTCTTGCTTCTTCAGAACGAGTGAGCGTTCCGTTGTAAAAATCAAGCTTTGATTGAATCAATTGACTCACGGACGCCCCCAATTGAAATTTGGAGCTGGTATA
>JBMSWW010000167.1:0-3717 GCA_049425065.1 Chitinophagaceae bacterium | reverse complement strand
TACCTCCGATTTAACGGTCGTCTTACAGGAGGGATGCGATCATTACAAGCCAATGGAAATTTACAAACGGGGCTCGGCACTTTACGAACTAATCTAAAGGTTAGCACTCCCAAAAATGGCGATATGACATATGAGGGGGCTATTACAATTGACAACTTTCAGCTGGGAGAATTAGTTAACAATCGGGACCTTGGCTCCTTTTCCTTCAATGGAAAGCTCAGCGGAATAGGGTCAACAGCAAAAAATAGCTCTGCAAACTTTATTGGAGAGGTTGAGTCATTAATGTTTCGAGGATATAAGTATGAAAACATTAAGCTGGACAGCCGTTTATTGAATCAAGAATTAATTGCCACCACCTCTGTTTCCAACGAACATTTACAATCAGGACCTTTGCAGGTGAAGATAAACTGGAGAGAGGAACCCTCTCTTAGCTTCAGAGGATATATCGAAAAAGCTCAACTAAAAGATTTACAACTAAGCGAAAAAGATCTTCGTCTCTCGGGCAATGTGGACATAGCTGTTAATAGTTTTACAATCGACAAGATGTCTGGACTATTGGCCCTAAGGCAAGCTGCTATATTCAATGGAGAGGACCAATTACCCTTAGATTCCCTTGTGGTAACACTGGCTCAAACAGACTCTCTTCGTGTAATAAAAATCAACTCTACAGAATTCAGCGGAATTGCAGAAGGAAATTTTAAATTAGAACAACTCCCCTCTTACTTTCAATATTTAGCCCACCAATACTACCCCTCCATAGTGGAAGCTCCTTCACAAAAACCCGGAGCTTCCTCTTTCTCCATCAAACTGCAAACCTATTTAGCAGAACCTCTTTTTACGGTTTGGTGGCCGGACTTTTCAGGGCTTAACAATAGCTCACTAGAGGCCAACTTTGATTTTTTGACTTCACAACACCAACTCAAAATTTCTATTCCAAAAATTCAAGTAGAAGGCTACGGAATGGACAGTGTTCAATTAAATGCAATTGGCAATAAAACTCAGCTGAAATTTCAAGGAAGTTCCGGTTCTTTTCAGGTCAATGATAAATTGAAGACACCACCACTCTCGTTAATGCTGAATGTTTACAATGATTCCACACAAGTGGCCCTTCAATCAACATCACTTGCGTCCAATGAACAAGTGGATTTAAATGCGTTAGTGCTCACCTACAAAGACGGAGTTGACATTCAATTCTCTCCCTCTGGCTTTACGCTAAATGGGAAAAAATGGACACTGGATGAGCAAGGAGGGCTGGTGCTACGTATAGACCAGCCGATAAGTGGATCATTAACGCTATCCGAGGGTGATCAGAAAATTCAAGTTACTACCGGCACCAAATCTGAAAACGGAAAAGAAAGAATCAATCTTAATATTAAGCAACTAAACCTTAATGACATTGCTCCCTTTCTGCTAACAGGAAACAGGCTGGAAGGTCTTGTTACGGGAAACTTTATTATTGAAGACCCTATTGGTGCATTAACAATAGACGCACAACAAATCAGTACAAAACAATTAAGATTAGACAATGATTCTATTGGGGAGTTAAGCACCAACCTACACTATGACGGTATCCAAAAGACATTAGTAGCAAAAGGAAGCACCCTCAATCAACATAATTATTTAGGATTTGACTTAGTTCTAAATTTTTCAGACTCTCTGCTTAATAAAAATAGAATTGCCTTACAGGCCAACACCTACCCAATTTCCATTTTGGAGAGATTTTTAGGAGACTTGTTTTCTGACATCAGTGGCTACTTAACAGGTGATGTAATTATTAAAGGAGATTTGAACAGACCCGGCGTAAGCGGAAAGGGACGTCTGAAAAAGGCCGGCCTAAAAGTGAACTATACACAGTGTTACTATAAAATTGAAGATCGAGACATAGAACTCACGACCTCAAAAATTGATTTAGATGGTTTGGTGCTAAGAGATACCATTACCGGTAATCCCATTTATGTTTCCGGAGGAATAGATCACGAGTCTTTTTTCAATATGTTTTACGACCTGGATATTTCCACTAGAAAACCAGGCACTCGTGGTTCCCAAGAAAATCGCCCTGTACAGTTGCTAAAAACAAGTAAAGAAGACAATTCCATTTTTTATGGAGATGTAAAAGGAACAGCCGTACTACAATTGAGAGGTCCTCAATCAGATATGGTGATGACCCTCAATGCGACGTCTTCCGACAGAGATAGTAGTTTTATCACCCTTCCACCCAGCTCCAGCCGCGAAACAGGCTTGGCTGATTTCTTAGTGGAGAAACGCTATGGAGTAAAATTGGAAGGTGATAAAGATCGAAGCAACGGCGACAATCTTTTGTTTGATATAGAGTTAACTGCCACTCCCTTATTACAAGCCAAAGTGGTGTTAGATGAATTAACCGGCGATGAAATCAAAGGCAATGGTGCAGGCACCATCAAAATCCGGTCAGGCACTATTGAACCTTTATCATTGCGGGGTCGATTTAATATTGAAGAGGGTAAGTATCTTTTCACCTTCCAGTCCTTCTTTAAAAAACCTTTCGAAATTCGAAAAGGAACAGATAATTATATAGAGTGGTCAGGCGATCCGTATGACGCCAACGTGAAATTTGAAGCCTTGTATCGTGCTGAGCGAGTAAGCTTTGCTCCTTTAGCAAACACTTTGAACTTAACTTCTAATGTAAGCAACGCCCGTAGTGATGTAAATGTGGTAGCGCAACTAACAGACAAGTTATTCAAACCTTCCCTTGGGTTTTATCTTGAATTTCCTCCTAATAGTATTGTAAATTCTAATCCGGAATTAGGATTGCTATTACGGCAGTTACAGCAAAATAGCAATGAGCTGAATCGACAAGTAACTTATTTGATTGTATTCAACAGTTTTGCTCCTAATGATCTCGGTGGATCCTTGGCGGGTGCGGGAGTAGATGTTAGCACAATTTCAGGAATGCTTCTCTCAGTGCTTAGCGATCAGATCAACAAACTCTTCAGTACTCTTTTGAAAAGTGACAAATATCAAATCAATTTGAACACCTCTTTATACAATAGAAATCTATTGGCTGCACAAAACACCGCCTTAAATTTGGGGAGCAATGTCAATTTTTCAATTGGGAGATCTTTTTTAAATAACCGATTTATCATCTCGACAGGACTAGGAATGGATGCCCCCCTCGGAACAGCAACTAGCTCTGGAATTCAGCAGAGCATTTTACTACTTCCTGATGTAACCATGGAATGGTTAATAAATCCAAGTGGTACCATCCGAGCTTCTTTTTTCTATCGAACTAATGCTGACTACCTAACGGCAAGCAGCACAGCCACCGCAATTCGCTCCAGAAGAGCCGGCGTAAGTCTGTCCCTCAAAAAAGAATCTGATCGGCTTTTTGGAAGCAAAAGGAAAGAGAAAAGAAATAAATAATATGCAATCCTTTGAATAACAATAATTTAAATAGTTTTAGTCAAAAAAGTAAGCTGAATTTCGGCATCCCTTTACTCGCCCAATTCCCCCTTCCTCAGAAAAGTTGCTAACCTTGTTCTAACACATTCCTTTTCAAGTAGTCCTTTGTAGATATTTACTTACATTTATTTTGGGAATATTCCCTTTCTTTGCAACCGAAAACCAAATTTCTATGCTTAAGAGAATACTCTTCCTGTTAGTGGTCGGTCTCACGGTGAGCCCGTTGCTCAACGCCCAGGTTACTACCGCAGTGTTAAACGGTGACGTTAAAAGCAATAC
>JBMSWW010000166.1:0-3732 GCA_049425065.1 Chitinophagaceae bacterium | reverse complement strand
TATCCAGCGAGTCAACACAGTAACCACCATAGATGCCCAAGGGGTCAAGAATATGATGTTTGATATATTGGTCGAATCGTTTTCCTGACACGCGCTCGATAATAGTTCCTAGTATATTAAAATTCAGATTGCAATACTGGTATTTTTCTCCTGGTGCATAATCGTTGTAACATTTAGCCCAATAGTTGCTGGTGGAAGGATCCAATACGTCTAAATTAAAATATCCCTGACGATCATTCAATGAGGAGCGATGGGATAAGAGTAAGCGTAGGGTTATTATTTTGTCAGGAAATTTTGGATGCCGTACCCTGAATCCGATTAAGTTACTTACATCATCGTCCAACGAAATTTTTCTTTGTTCTACCAACTGCATGATGGCGGTAGCTGAAAAAGATTTAGAAATGGAGGCAATTCTAAAGAGATGGTTGTTGGCGAGCGGTTTGCTTTCTGATATATTTTGGTATCCAAACGATTGATTATAAATAATCTTATGATTTTTCACTACAGCTAAGGATATTCCTGTAACAGAGAATTCGTTCATGATAGAAGCAATAGCGCTATCCGCTCTTTCTGGTTGCGCATTAGCGATAAGGGCGAGGGGCAAAAAAAATAGCCCAATAATTTTTTTAAGCATGATCAGATTTTGTTGAATAAATTTATTCATTATATTGCAGTTATGAAATCAAATTCTTCCATAATCAGTTGGCGTTGCTGGTGGCGTACTCCGGCAGGCCGTTCCTATGGAAGATCGTGGCGTTAAGCGCCAATATACTTCTTTGAAAGGGGTCTGCCGATGCGATTGGCAGACCCCTTGTCATTTCATGATCTGCCCCGGAACCATCGCATTACCTATTACATTATTTCTTTCTTTTAAAATCGTTAGTATGAAAATCTATTTGGATACCCGTGAAATGCCTTCTCACTTTTATAACATTATGGCTGATTTAGTGAATCGTCCGCTTCCTCCTTTACACCCACAAACTAAGCAACCAGTAGGCCCTCAAGATCTAACTCCTCTTTTTCCAATGGAATTGATTCTTCAAGAGGTAAGCACTGATCGCGAAATTCCAATTCCAGATCCCGTTCGTGAAATTTATTCTTTATATCGCCCCAGTCCTTTAGTAAGGGCGTTTCGGTTAGAAAAAGCATTGAGTACACGTTCTAAAATATTTTATAAATATGAAGGGGGCAGTCCAAGCGGATCACATAAAACAAATACAGCTATTGCACAAGCGTATTATAATAAACAAGAAGGGGTTAAAAAAATTGTTACTGAAACTGGTGCCGGTCAATGGGGTACCGCACTGAGTTTTGCCTGTGCACAATTTGGTTTAGCATGTGAAGTGTTTATGGTAAAAGGTAGTTATGATCAAAAACCCTACCGCCGTTCCATTATGCAAACCTATGGAGCGACGGTACACCCATCACCCAGCACCTTGACCAATGCAGGAAAAGAAGTCTTTAATGAAAATCCTGACTCTCTCGGTTCATTGGGGATTGCCATTAGCGAAGCGGTAGAAGTGGCTGTCCAAGACCCTTCTACTCACTATGCTTTAGGGAGCGTATTGAATCATGTGCTCCTTCATCAAACGGTGATTGGTCAAGAAGCTATGTTACAGTTTAAAAAAGTAAATGAGTACCCTGATGTTATTATTGCACCATTGGGTGGGGGATCTAATTTTGCTGGTATTTCATTTCCGTTCATAGGTGAAATGTTGCGCGGCGGCAAAGCTGTGAGATCCATTGCTGTAGAACCTGCTTCTTGCCCTAAACTAACTAGAGGGGTGTTTGGGTATGACTTTGGTGACAAGTCAGGATATACGCCGTTGCTGCCGATGTATAGTCTCGGACATGATTTTATTCCTCCTGGACTGCATGCAGGTGGACTTCGTTATCATGGGGCTAGTGCTCTTTGTAGTCAACTCTTAAAAGATGAATTAATCGAGGCTAGCGCCTTACAACAAATCGAGTGTTTTGAGGCTGGTTTGCTGTTTGCAAAAACTGAGGGAATAATCCCAGCTCCTGAAGCCAATCATGCGCTTGCGCAAGTGGTACGAGAGGCGAAACAAGCCGACGAAGAGGGCGTTGAAAAAACTATTCTTTTCAATCTATGTGGGCATGGGCATTTTGATATGTCTGCCTATACAGATTTTATCCAGGGTAAGTTGACTAATCATGAACTGGAGCAGACCCTACTGGATAAGTATACTTCTACGGTATTGACCAACCTTTAAATTCCCGATTATGTAAATAGCTTTTCCCGATTTAGAAACGAAGCCCGGCGGTACAATCTCAATTTTGCGAAAATTGTATTGGATGAGGTTGATAGCTGGGCTTCTACTTTTTTTGTTGTCTTCTGTAGTTTCTTTTTCTCAACTACCACAAAATCCTGTAGATACTACTTCTATTCCGAAGTCATTATCTGATATAACAGTGGTGGGTCGGTATAGTACTTCAGACATTCAGCTATTGCCTGAAGTAGTGGGTACTTCAATTTATGCCGGTAAAAAAAGTTCATTGGTGGTCGTCAATAATGTAAAAGGGAATGTAGCCAATAACACTATGAGACAAGTAGTGGCTAAAGTACCCGGTATGCACATTTGGGAAAGTGATGGCAGCGGGATTCAAATTGGGATTGCAGCCAGAGGTTTAAGTCCCAATAGAAGTTGGGAGTTTAATGTGCGTCAGAATGGATACGATATCTCTGCAGATCCCTATGGATACCCAGAAGCCTATTATAATCCTCAATTGCAAGCAGTACAACGAATTGAAATTATTCGTGGTCATGGTGCTTTGCAATATGGACCGCAATTTGGGGGCTTAGTTAACTATATTATCAAGAATGGGAGTGAAATAGAAGTTCCCTTTGAGGCTGAGACTCAGCAGACAGTGGGTAGCAATGGCTTGTTTAATTCCTACAATGCGGTGGGAGGCAAAAAAGAAAAACTACATTACTATACTTTTTTTGATCACCGTAATGCCAATGGATACAGGCCTAACAGTCGCTACTTTACAAATGCAGGTTTTGGAACTATTACGTATAGTGCACTACCGGGTTTGTCAATAACGCTTGAAGTAATGACTTCACATATTAGAAGCCAGCAACCAGGGGGGTTAACAGATAGACAATTGGACAGCTCTATTAAGCAGAGTCATCGCAGTCGTAATTGGTTTGATATTCGCTGGACCACCGCAGCTCTTATAGCTAATTATCAAATCACCCAAAAACACAAGCTGAATATAAAAGTATTTACTATTCAGGGTGATCGAAATAGCGTTGGTTTTATGCCCTCAGGAGGGATTGTAGTGGCAGATACTATTAATAAATTAACCAATGCCTATAATCCACGAAATCTAAATATTGATAACTATAAGAACTATGGCATGGAGCTTCGTTATTTAGGTCAGTATAAATTATTAGGGCTCTCTCAAACTATCTCCTCCGGACTTCGTTTTTTCAAGGGTAATACTTTTAGATATGTTGCTGATGGTAAAGGGAGTACCGGAATTGACTATGATATGAGTATGACCGGAAATGTATGGACTCGCGATTTGGATTTTAAGGCCTCTAATGCAGCTGTCTTTGTTGAAAATTTAATTCAGGTTACAGACAAACTTTCTCTTGTTCCAGGTATTCGCTATGAGTATTTAGTAGGATCTGTAGCGGGAAGAAATAGTTTTTCGGGCATTAATGAAATTTTGTTGCAACCACAGCAAAAAGCTCGAGGATTT
>JBMSWW010000165.1:0-3756 GCA_049425065.1 Chitinophagaceae bacterium | reverse complement strand
ACGAAGATTTGAATGATCGCTTCTATGGGAATAATGACATCATGGCTACTCTTTCATCAGCGGTGCATGGAACTCACGTATCTGGAATTATTGGAGCTTCTCGCGGTAATCAAAAAGGAATTGACGGAGTAGCTGATAATGTAAAAATAATGACGTTACGTGCTGTACCAGACGGAGATGAGCATGATAAAGATATAGCGTTGGCTATTCGTTATGCTGTAGATAACGGAGCACAGATTATCAATATGAGTTTTGGGAAGAGTTTCTCACCTGAAAAAAAATGGGTAGATGACGCTGTTGAATATGCTGAGAAAAAAGGAGTGCTATTAGTACATGCCGCAGGAAATGATGCAAAAAATTTAGATACTACGTACAATTACCCCAGTCCTGCCTTGTTAAATAATAAAAGACCTAATAATTGGATCACCGTGGGAGCCAGCGGAGATCCTTTAGCTGGTGGACTTACTGCTTCTTTCTCTAATTATGGAAGAGAAGAGGTAGATGTTTTTGCCCCCGGAGTAAAAATTTATGCCACTGTTCCAGGAGGTGACAAGTATCAAAACTTACAAGGCACCAGTATGGCGTCTCCAGTAGTAGCTGGTTTAGCTGCGCTATTGTTAGAGTATTTTCCTACCCTCAGTGCGAGACAATTAAAAATGATTATTGAGCAATCATCTAAAGCACCCTCTGATTCTGTAAAAACACCTGGCACCGGCAAGATGGTGGCCTGGTCGGAGCTATGTAAAACAGGAGGACTTATTAATGCTTATGAAGCCGTAAAATTGGCCAGCACTATCAAAGGGGAGAGAGTGCCTCAGGCTCCTGTTCGTTCAATTGTTCCAAAGCAAAATGCGGCATCTACCCCAGCGCCTGCTAAAACTAAAGGATTCTAAAATAGATGCTACAAAAAGTATTGTATGGCTCGAACACTTCTGGTAATCCTCTTTTTTTCATCAGTAACCTTGCATGCACAGTTAACTGATGAAAAAATTATGGAGGATCCCAAATGGATTGGAAGTTCTCCGTCTGCCCCCCAGTGGAGTGCTGATGGTCAACAACTATTTTTTAGATGGAACCCCAAAAAAGTCAAATTAGATTCTTTGTATACCATATCAATAGGAGAACTCACCCCTGCCTACCGCCGGAGCTCCCCACTTTATTTTGCCGAAGGACTACAGGGAAACTTATTAATCTGTAATGGCATGATTGATGTGAATGTTCATTATCAGGATGTAGTGAAGTTGACGCAACGATTAATAGAGTTGGAAAAAGATAATTGGGAATTAGCCTCTTATCCACTGGAAGACCATGGATTTGTAGAACCCAGCAGTTGGACGGATGAATATAAACGCATCCTTAAACTATTCGAGACTACCCTTAAAAAATAAAGCTTCCCTATATTTGTACCCTAAGCTAGTATATGGCAAAAAAAATTGAAGACCTGGAAGCCAATTTGACCGGTGAAAATGAGAAGAATACAAGCAGGTCCAGTTGGTTTAAAAGAATTAAAAAAGGGATTGACACAAAAACCTCCGAGAAAAAAGAAACACCGGAAGGTCTTTGGAATAAATGTCCAGAGTGCGGGTTAATTACCGTAGCGCTTGAACTGGAAGAAAACCTACATGTTTGTCCAAAATGCAGCTACCATTTTCGGATTGGCAGCGAAGAATACTATAATATCTTATTTGACAATGCTCAGTATACTGAGCTATTCGAGAACATTCGCAGCCGTGACATGTTGGAGTTTACCGATTTAAAGCCCTACAAGAAAAGACTGGAGGAAATCTGGAGTAAATCAGATTTGAAAGACTCCATGCGCGTAGCCGTTGGTAAAGTTGATGGGCAAGAGTTGGTGGTTGCTTGTATGGACTTTGAATTTATTGGCGGATCACTGGGAAGTGTGATGGGAGAAAAATTCTCTCGTGCGGTTGATTATTGTATTCAACACCGTTTGCCTTATATCGTTATCTCAAAAAGCGGCGGTGCACGTATGATGGAAAGTGCCTTTTCTCTGATGCAACTAGCAAAAACCAGCGGAAAACTATCTCAATTAAGCGATGCCAAACTCCCCTATATTTCTTTATTAACAGATCCCACGTTTGGAGGCATTTCTGCCTCATTTGGTATGCTGGGTGATTTAAACATTGCGGAGCCAGGTGCCTTAATAGGTTTTGCAGGCCCCCGTGTAATTAAGGAAACAATTAAAAAAGATTTGCCAGAAGGATTCCAACGAAGTGAATTTTTATTGGAACATGGTTTTCTTGATTTCATTGTACCGCGCAAAGAATTAAAAGAAAAGATAGCAACTGTCATTTCGCTTCTTAAACAATAATGGCCTCCTTAAATAATCGTCAAGCCCTTTACGAATACTTCATTGATGTTAAGTACGAAGCGGGCATGGTGTTATTAGGAACAGAAGTCAAGTCACTTCGTGACGGCAAAGCAAGTTTCAATGATAGTTATTGTATTCTTCATAAGGGAGAGGTTTGGGTAAAATCATTGCATATTGCCCAATATAGCCATGGGACTGTTAATAATCATGACCCCCTGAGGGATCGAAAACTACTCTTGCAAAAAAGAGAGATCAAAAAGATAGAAGCCAAATTAAAAGAAAAGGGATACACGCTGATCCCCTTAAAGATTTTTTTTAATAGTAAAGGGCTGGCTAAAATTGAAATTGGATTAGCCAGAGGTAAAAAATTGTTTGACAAGAGAGAAACATTAAAGAAAAAAGAAGCTGCCCGTGAAATACAACGACATTCTCGCCAATAATTCTGGGTAATCACCATTGGCTATTGAACGTTCCTTACTACTTGTCGCCTCAAAATAATTCTGGCTGAGTCTCTTCAGAGGATTTGGCTTTTACCCATTCCATCTCTGTGGATTTACTGTAATCAGCCAGTTTAGTCCCAACCGTTTTCCAACCCGTAATCTCCGCCATTTTAGAGAGCTTTAACTTGGCTTTTCGAATCTGAGCACCTCTTCCCTGCTGCATAGCTAATATGGGCTCGTTATCGGTAGTAACTGCCTCTACATAATTACCTTCCCCTTCCTTTATGAAAAGGAACTTTGTCTTCAACGTACTGGTTTCAATCTTGAAACGCTTCAGCATATATTGTTTCTTATCCTGATCCACATAGATAGCCGTCACAATGGCATTTGAATCAAATTTTCCAATATATAACACTTTTCCAGGATCAAACTTTTGCGTTAACTCCTGATCAGCAATTTCATAATTACCATCACTAAAAATGACTAAGAGTCGCTCATCCGGCTCAAAATAACCTAAATAGCTTCCTTTAGCTTCAGTGGTAAGTCTTCCAAATTGTTCATCAAAAAATAGCTTGCGAGAGGTAGACAAGGAGGCTTTCCCTGCCTCTTTAAACTTAACAGAACGCACTGGGTATTTAGTTACCTGATTACCTAAACTACTTCTTCCTTTGATGGCTAATTCTTCAAAGTAAAAATCAAATTCTTTGATACGAGCTGAGCATCCGGGTGTAAGCAACACCTTTACAACTTCATCCTCTGCATTGGGGTTTACCGACAAGTACAATACTTTGCTCTTATCATCTCCCTTAGTTAGATCATATTCCTTATCACGCGTTACACCCATAACATTAAATCGTTTGGCATAGCTCATACCCCCTTTCCCGTCGGCATAAATCATGTTATAGGTGGTGCGCTCATCATTTTTCTGGAAAATAGCCACATGAAGAATTTCTTTTCCAATAAAAGCTTTCTCAGAAACTTTTA
>JBMSWW010000164.1:0-3773 GCA_049425065.1 Chitinophagaceae bacterium | reverse complement strand
TATTGGCTTACCTGTTGGGAAGTATTCCCACTGCGGTTTGGGTGAGTCAACGATTTTTCGGAATAGATATAAGAGTATACGGAAGCGGTAACGCTGGCGCAACTAACGTGTATCGTGTGTTAGGATCAAAGTGGGGAACCTTGGTAATGATCATCGATATGCTAAAAGGCATGGCTGCTGTTCAATTGGCTTGGCTATTGCCAGAATATGCAGACTCAGAAACTCTATTTCAGAATCTACAAACAATTCTGGGAATGACTGCCGTGCTAGGACACATATTCCCCATTTGGGCAGATTTCAAAGGGGGGAAGGGTGTAGCTACTGTTTTTGGGATGGTATTGGGAATTTCTCCTATTACAGCCGTAAGCTGTGTAGGTATTTTGGTATCGTTCTTTACCTGACTCGTTTTGTATCGCTGAGTTCAATTTTAGCCAGTATCTCTTTCCCTATATTTATCTTGGTTATTTTTAATGTAGAAAATCCGCTTTATCGAGTCTTTGCTATAGCCGTAGACTTGTTGGTATTACTTACCCATCAAAAAAATATAGGTCGTGTATTGAGAGGGGAGGAGACCAAGATTCCTATCTTAAAAGGAAGAGATCGTCGCAGACAGCGCAAATTGGAAAAGCAGCGTAAAGGGAATTCCTAATTTTGTTAAATGAAAATGAAGTTGATCGGGTTGTTCTTACTTGCAACCCTTGAGGTGACATGCACCTCAAATCCGTTGACCGGCAAAAAACAATTGACCATGCTGCCGGAGAAGGAATTACAGCAAATGTCGGATGTTGAATACCGTAGTTTTTTAACCAAGAGTAAAATTATTGCTCCTGCCCAAAATAAAGCTGCGAAAGTAGTTAAGCAAGTTGGTGACAATATCATCAGAGCTGTTAAAAAGTACTATAGCCAGAAAGGAATTTCAGCTCAATTGAATGGGTATACCTGGGAGGTGAATTTGGTGGACGATAATACCGTTAATGCTTGGTGTATGCCCGGCGGTAAAATAGTAGTCTACACGGGACTGTTGTCCATAACGCAAAATGAGGCAGCCTTAGCAGTGGTGATGGGCCATGAGGTATCGCATGCGCTACTCCAACATGGTAATCAGCGAATGAGCCAGGGGATGTTGCAACAATTAGGGGGCATTGCCATTGCAGCTGCTCTAACCGATAAACCCAAAGAAACAAAGGATATCTTTTTAAATGCATACGGCGTTGGGTCACAAGTTGGGGTGATGTTGCCCTTTTCTAGAAAAAATGAACTTGAGGCCGACAAATATGGGCTAATTTTTTCCGCTTTGGCGGGTTATAACCCTGAGGAGGCTATTGCTCTTTGGGAAAGAATGGATAAGGCCTCTACGGGTAATAGGCCTGTTGAATTCCTAAGTACACACCCCAGTGAGGGCAAGAGAATTGAGAAATTGAGAAAATACATGCCAGAAGCCTTAAAATATTATCAAAATAGTAAGTAATCGCACTTAAAACATAGGATTTCAGGGGTTTTAACATGACTTATCCATGATAATTGGATAACTTTACATCCCTGCAAATTTTGTCTATGTCTCTTTCCATGTTTGAAAAGCTACAGTTGGCCGATGAAAAGAACCTATTAATTCAGGGCCTTCCTTCCTCTATTGAAAAACAGTTTAGCAAGCTTTCCTTCGCAAAAAATATGACTCCTCTTTTAAAGAGTCGTAAAATAGATTTTGCTTTGGTTTTTGCAGTTAATGAAACACAACTCAATGGTATTCTGAAAGATGTGATGCCTTCCTTAAAGAATAATTCTAAGTTCTGGGTGGCTTATCCTAAGGTAACTTCCAAGATTGTTACCGATCTAAACCGGGAGTCCAGTTGGACACGGCTTACAGAGTCAGGCTACGAAAGCATCGAAAAAATTGAACTGGATCACGTGTGGAGTGCCTTACGTTTCACCCGTTGTGAATTAGTGGTGGTTAACGGATAATTACGGTTCCTGCTGTTTTCCCCAATTCCCTTTCCATTTGCTTTAAATGCTCATGAGTTTGCAATAATACTCTTAGTTCTTCTGCATTATGAGGCTTTTCCATATCCGCGTGATTCTCCAACAGCATTCGTGTGATTTTACGAAGCTTTAAATAATGGATCGCAGATTGAATGGCTTCGGGGGTGCGGTCTTCCTCTGCATTTAAATAGCTGAGTAATTGGTCGTCTTCGTTGGGAGAAATCGTGTGCATAAACTCCTCGAATGTCTTTTCAAATAGTTTTGGTTGATAGCCACTATTCTGGCTGAATTCTTTTTTCCAACGTTCACTTTCTTCGTAAGGGAATTGCAATAAGGAAACCGCAAAGGCACTTAGCTGAAGGTCTGGATGATGTACAAAATACTGCGTACTCTGGGGTGGAGCTCCTTGCCGGATCTGATTTTTGTACGTTGCCAATACTTTCTTCACCTCGGTATTTTCAACCAGACTCTCATCTATTTCGTCTAGAATATGTTCTGCAATGCTACTATTCGGACTCCAGTTTTTATGACCATACTCAAGAAGTATTCTGGCAACTTCTTTTTCTTGCAGATCATCTTTAAATAGAAGAGAAAAAGTACTGTCATCAAATCCCATTTCCTCTGACCGTCTGGCATTTTCTTCAAAAAAACGGGCCTCATCAGTCGGCAATTTTCGCTCTAGTTGCGTAATACGATCTCTGATATATTTATTGACCAAAGCATGTAAACCGGATTCATCAATTTTTAAGAAGGAGGCACATTGTTTTATATAATCCTGTTGCTTGGTAAAATCTTCGGCTTTGTTGATTCTTGAGATCGTCTCCGCAATTCTATTAACTACCGATGCTTTTTGGGTAGAATCACTACCAGCTTCTTTCAATGCCACTTCCAACTGAAAAAGAATAATGTCCTTTTTATTAGTTCGAATGAAATTTATAAAGGCAGCAGCTCCTAGTTTATTAACGTAACTGTCGGGATCATCTCCACCTGGAATTAACACCAATTGTACCTGTAGCCCTTCTTCCAAGGCCAAGTCTAACCCTCTTAAAGCGGCCTTTATACCGGCAGCATCTCCGTCGTAAACTATGGTGAGGTTCTTGGTGTATTTTTTTACTAATCGTAACTGATCGGCGGTAAGTGCAGTTCCCCCAGAGGCCACGACGTTTTCAATGCCAGCCTGATGTAAAGAAATAACATCTGTATATCCCTCTACCAACAAGCATTCATTAGCTCGGTCAATAGCTTGTCTGGCAAAATAAGAGCCGTATAAGATTTTGCTTTTATTGTAAATCTCCGTTTCTGGGGTATTGATATACTTAGGAGCCTTTTCGCTGGCCTTCAAAATTCTTGCCCCAAACCCTAAAATTTTACCACTGTGATTATGAATGGGGAATATTACACGCCCTCTATAATTATCTGTAAGTTGGTCAAATCGATTAACAGATAAGCCAGCTTTAATTAATAATTCAGGATTGAATTGCGCCTGCTGGGCTGCTTTTGAAAAGGTATCCTTTTGTTCTGGAGAATAACCTAATTGGAATTTGAGAATAATATCTTCAGTAAATCCTCTTTCTTTAAAATAGGAAAGACCAATATCTTGTCCCTCTTCAATATCGAATAGTTGTTGCGAGAAGAAAGTTTGTGCAAATTGATTTAAGGCATATAAACTTTCAGCAGACTGTAATTTTTCTCGTTGTTCATCATTTAATTGGGTCTCTTCAATTTCAATGCCGTATCGCTGTGCCAACCATTTTAAGGCTTCTGGGTAGGAGTACTTTTCATGCTCCATTACAAAG